>JANTGZ010000011.1 GCA_024762675.1 Thermodesulfobacteriota bacterium
GTTTTTCGATCCGTCTTAAGGTAGGAGTGGTTCTAACTTAATTAAATTATAATCGGCTAAATGTAAATGTCAATATTATGCCCATAACATCTACCAGCAAAACAAATATAAATCAAATAATTTGAGAATTGTTACCATTCAGCGTCAATTAATTACTTGTTTCAATGCCGAATAATTTGCGTTATAATAGATTGATACTTGGGGTGCTTCTGGTCTCGGGGAGAAGTATGTTTTTTAAAAAATACAGATTAACTCGATCCTGAAACATATAGCTCAGTTGTGATTAAAAGAGATATTATCTTGTAAACATATTCAGACTTTAGGAGGGTTCAATGGAAGTTGATCGGTCGCTAGAAAAAATCTCCTGGATGCCCCACTCGATTGCATCCGGGGTCAGGATCAAACCGCTAATCTCCCAGAAAGAGCACTGTCTGGATGTTACATGTATGTTGGTTGAAATTCCGGCAGGAAAAGAGATTCCTGAGCACATCCATGAAAATCAGGATGATATCCTATACCCTTTAGAGGGAAAAGGCACGATGTGGGTAGATGGGAGAGGAGAGTTTTTACTTCAACCGGGTGAGATAGTGCGAGTTCCAAAAGGAGTAAAGCACAAGATAACAGAGGTTACGGAATATCTTTTAATTTATGATGTGTTCAGTCCGGCTCTTTTTTAATGTGCGGCATACACGGTATAATTTCAGCCCGTATGGATGCGGGTGAAATTGGGCATAAATTGTCTCTGATGGGTTCGTGTCAGGCCCACCGCGGGCCTGATGATGAGCGCTGTGAGGTTTATGAGTGCGGTCGGCGAAGGGTCGGTTTCGGCTTTGTCAGACTAGCGATTCTTGATCTTGAAACCGGCATGCAGCCGGTACGTTCTGTGATTGATCAGGCGGCTCTGATATGTAATGGGCAACTCTATAATTACCTTGAACTTAAGGAAGGTTTTGATGATGTTGAGTGGTTGACAAAAGGTGATGCCGAGGTCGCTTTGCAGATGTTGCGGCGCTTTGGTCCTGCGGCTGCACTGCAAGCTTTTAATGGTATGTATGCCGGGGCTTTTTTTGATCCCGGTAGACGGCAAGTAATTCTCTTTCGGGATCGTTTCGGAATCAAACCGCTCTACTATCGGGAACTTGACGGCGACCTTATGTTCGCTTCCGAAATCAAACCCATGTTGCAGGTCGGAGGTGATGCCGGAATCAGAAAAGAGGCCTTTCCAGCGCTGTTTACTTATCGTTATTTGCCTGGCGAAGAGACTGTTTTTGCCGGTATCAAGCGTTTGCCACCGGGCTCTTTTCTGCTCTATGATCTTAATACCGGAACCTTTAAAATAGAATCATACTGGCAGAATAGCTTTCTCCCTGAGGTTGAAAACAGTGAAAAAATCTCTCTGGCTGATGCCGAAGAGAGGCTTTATGAACTCTTTTGCGATGCCGTGCGCTTGCGTTTGCGCTCTGATGTTGAGGTCGGCAGTTTTTTAAGTGGTGGTATCGATTCCTGTGCCGTTGCAGCGGCCGCCGCCGAGAAACAACCGGAACTCTCTCTCTTTACGATCGCCTTTAATGACCCGGCTTACAATGAGTTGCCGGATGTGCAGAATTTTCTGGCGGCAGCCGGTACTCGTTTTAGAAAAGCGAAGCATCATGTCGCTTTTTGTCAGAATAGTATGTTGGCGGAACTTCCTGGGCTGGTACGGGCTCTCGAGGAGCCGATTTTTCTTGGGGCGGTGCTGCCCACCGATCAGGTCTGTCGGATAGCGAGTCAAAGGGTAAAAACCGTGCTCACCGGTGAGGGCGCTGATGAGATCTTTGCCGGATACCGAAAATTCCTGATCGAAATGGCAGCTCTTGAATACGTCCGGTCAGATCGTACAGGCCGCAAAGAGCTTGAGCGCAGTTATCCAGAACTGCAAAATTATGTCGAAAAGCGGGCCGCAGACCCCCTGCAGCGCTATATCCAGAGCGAAGCTCTTTTCACAGAGCTTGAGTTGTCGCGCCTTCTGGGGTATAAAGATATCACGGTGCCCGATCTTCGAAAACTTAAGGCGGCACCGCAGCTTGATGGTCGAGAACATCCCTTGAATGCGGCTCTGGCAGTGGAGAGTCGCTGTCGACTCCCCGATTACGTTATTTTAAGGCTTGATAAACTGTCGATGCGTCACTCACTGGAGACGCGAACCCCGTTTTTAGACTATCGCCTGGCCGAGTTTGCCGCCCGTTTGCCGGTTGAATATAAAATCGACCTCTCTAAAGGTAGGGAGAAGTATATCTGTCGGCGGACATTTTCCCGTTATAAACTGTTGGACGAACGCAGTGTCTGGCGTCGCAAACAGCCCTTTACGAGTCCGTTGGCGGCCTGGCTTGGTGACCGAAAGGTCTGGCCGGAGGTTGTCAGTGAGGCTCTCTCCGGCAATATGATCAAACGACATGGGGTGCTTGATTCGAAGATGGTTAAAGAGTTGATGGCGCAGGTTACAACCGCTGGAGTTGGGCCGGCCACCCTGGTTTCGGGTGCCGATCGTCTCTTTGCGGTTTTGGTCTTTACATTGTGGTATGAGGAGTTTTGTTGTGGTTGAAAGTTATCATCCAGCGATGCTTGATCTTGAAAAAGTGTATACCAAAAAGCTTTTTGAGCGTCTTTCACGGGTCCTGGTTCCAGGACCTTTAACCTATGGTTTCGAATATGAGTTTCTGCCGTCCGCAAAGATGAATTCAGAGAAAGTTGCAGAGCTTATAGCAGCTCTGCCGCAACTGGGGTTTAAGCGCCAGGTCGACGGCACTTTCAAGTCCCTTGACGGGCTTGATGTTACTTTTGAACCTGGTGGTCAGTTGGAGTACGGTTCGCCTCCTCTGTTTGGTGCAGATGAGGAGGGTTTTGTCAATCTTTTGGATCATATCGCAGTGACCAACAGAACCATAGAGGAGCTTTACGGGGTCAAGTATCTGGCTCTCGATTATCGTTCGGGCAGGGCTTCGGCACCGCTCTGTATTGACGGTCAACGATATAAGGATATGCACTCGATGTTTACCGATAACGGCGGGCGTGGTCGTGAGATGATGAAGGGCACAGCTTCGATTCAGCTTCATGTCAGGATCCGATCCTTAAGCGAAATAGTGCCGCTTTTCCTGCTTTTTGAGAAACTTTCAAAAGATCCCGATTTTGCCATGTCGGCTTCGCGTCGGGCGATCTGGGATGATACCGAGCCCAGCCGCTGTAAGCTACCGAAGATCGGAAATCTGGAGAATGAAAAAGTGTTGCTGGCCAACCTGGTCAGGCATGCTCTGGGGGCTCTGGATTTGAGTCAACGTATTCCTTTCGCAGACCTAAAAGAGAAGTCGTTTGCTGAGTTCCTGGTTCATCTTACAACTATTTTTACGGATGTGCGTCTCAATTTGAAGGGGCCGACTTTTGAATTGCGAACTATGGACAGCTTGCCGGCTAAAGATTTTATAAAGCGCTGGCGGCGTTTTGTTATTGAGGTAGAAAAAACACTTTTAAATTAATCTGTAAGGAGGATGAAATGGAGGAAATTATAATCTATAGTACTCAGGTGTGCCCGTATTGTATTAAGGCCAAGCAGTTGTTTTCAGCCAAAGGGGCGACCTTTAAGGAGATCGATATCAGTCGTGATCCGGCTCTGGTTGAAGAGGCCCAGACTCGTAGTGGCGGGCGTAAAACAGTGCCTCAGATTTTTATCGGCGATCTTCATGTCGGCGGCTGTGATGAGCTCTACGCTCTTGATGCCGCCGGAAAGCTTGATGCCTTGCTGAAGTAGTCGGAAACCTTTAAAATTTTAGGTTTATGTCGATTTTGAGTAGAGGGGCGGAAGCCCCTCTTTTTTTTTGCGTGAGGGCTGAGCCGGAGCTTTTTTCTGAAGATTTTTTGAGATTGCTTGCCAGAAATGACTGCCTTCCCAGGTTTGCTCGTCCGGGCTGTAGAGGGTCTCTTCCAGGTTTGCAAAGATGTTGCTCAGTTCAGGGTTTTCCAGTTTGGTGGCAACGGTTTTGAGATTTTGCGGCGGGTTTTGCGGCCAATTGGCAGCGGCCCAGCCGAGGATGGCCTGGTGCGCAGCTCGGGGATTATTTTCAAGGCAGGCTTTTTTAATGGTTTCACGACTGACGGTCTGTTTTTTCTCCGCTTGTAGATCTCTCTCTTTAACTCCTGTAGCCTGTCGGCGCACAGTTTGACGCCAGCATAGAACGGTTATCAGCCAGGCGAGCAGAAGTATGCTACTGATAGCTTGCCAGAGTTGGATGGAGCCGCTTGAGGTCAGATTTTCCAAAGGTAGAGTCGGTTTTTCTTTACTTACTGAGTCCGTTTTCGATAGTTTTTTTGGGGTCGTTGAGTCACTGATTTGAGGTTTAGCTTCCGATATTTTGCCGTCGGCTTTTATAACCTTGACATCTCGTGCCGGAAGCACGGCTTTTTGTTGTCTATTGTTGACTATGTCCCACCATTCGACGGTGACTTCCGGCAGGGTGAAAATGCCCTCTTGTGAAGGGATAAACGCCATTGCCTGGCGTTTGACGGCATGCAGTAGCGTACCGTCGATCTCGGTTTGATGTTCGGCTTGATCAAGATATATTTTACTGCCGTCCGGGGCTTTAATCTTTATTTCCGGTAGTTGTTCAGCGGTTAGGCCTAAGGCTTCGATCTGGATAGTTCGGGTCAGGGGTTCACCGACCTTGATCTCTTTTTCCCCCTCCAGATTTTCCATGATCGCCATTTTTCGGGCTGGCAGCCAGACTTTGCCTTTGAATTCATCAGGTATTTGAGTCAGGGCTATCTTAAGTTCCTGGCTGCGGGCCCTAAGGCGTTGGCCGCGACCGGAAAAGCGATCAAAGAAAGGATCGGCCGGAAAACGACGGTTGCCGCCGCCTATACTGATCGCTTGAAAAAGCAATGGCGGAATTGTTATTTCATTACCCTCTTCAGCTATAATCGCATATTTTCGTTCAATTACCTGGTAGGTAGTACTGTTTTTACGACTCTGGTAGCGCCGATCGTCACCGAGTTTAATGATGTTGGCATGCTCTACAGACGGCTCTTCGAGTGAAGCCTCAGAAAGTCGTAATTGACCCTTGATAAAGAGTTTCACAGCTATTGTGATCTGGGCCTGGAGGTAAGCCGGTGTATCCATTTCAGGAATAACTTCAATAAAGACGTCGGGAAGGGTTTTGGATGTACCTGGTGCAAGTGGAGTTGGAGTAGTGACAGTTATGGTCAGGGCAGCGGTTTTTTCACTTCCGATTAAAAAGGGCGGAATCGTGAAGCTTCCGGTTTGTTTAGGCTCCAGTTCAATCGTCCAGGTTTTGGTGGCTTTGGTCGAGCCATTAATGATTTGAAAGTTACTGCTGGTTGAGCTGTTGACAACAGAGAAATCTTTTTCAAGCCCGCTGGTGTCAAGATTTGCAATACTATTTAGGGCGCCATCGGCCTCGACAGTGAGATTGACGGTTTCATCAATGGTGATTGTTTGCCGGTCGAGTTGGGCTCTAACCGCAGCTTCACTGGTAAGCGGCAGAAGGCTGCAAAAAACTATTGCGATAAAGGCAATAAAGAGTGTTTTGGGGATTTCGGGTCGTTGTTTCATTGTTATACCATAATATGTTTGCATTGTGGTTTTTCTCTGCGTCTTTGCGGGAGATAAAAAGCGTTTCCCCGCAGAGACGCAAAGACGCAGAGAAAGGCAAAATAAAATCAAACCCTAAAATAACGCGAATAAAGCTGTAAAATCAGACCGTTATAACAAGTCAGAAAGTTGTGTTCAGAATGTTACGATAGACTGATTATGTCTACCAATCCTTATGTCCCTGAGAGCGGTTTTGCCGGTCGCGGTATTGGTAGAGGAACTTTTTTTGCAAAAGTCCCTGTGGATCATCCGGAACCCGGCGGAGCCACTGTTCTAAAGCCTGTTGCCTGGCATCCATCGGTTTTTCGTCACTCTCTTCTCCGGCAGCTACAGCATCCTGCTGCTTTTTCTCTTCCTTTTCTGCGCCTTTTGTTTCAGCCTTTTCAGGTGAATCTTCAGGCTTGCCGGCTTCCTCATGAGTTTTTTCCGGTTCTTGTTGCTCTTGATTTTGGCTCTGACTATCCTGTTTCTGACTCTCCGGGCTTTGTTCATTTTGCGAACTCTGCTGCTTGTCGTTCTGATCTTGTTGTGTGGAGGAGTCCTGTGATTGTTCTGACTTTTGTTGATCTTTAGGGTTTTGTTCCGATTTCTGGTTTTTCTGATCCTCTTTATCCTGATTCTCTTTTTCAGAATCTTCGTTTTGTGACTCTTTCTGCTGTTGTTGTTCCTGTTGCTGTAGAAGTTTTTCGACCAGTTCGCGATTGAAACGGGCATCTTCCAGGTCCGGGTCGATTTGCAGAGCCTGGTCATAGGCCGCGATCGCTTTCTCCAGTTCCCCCGAATGAGCCAGAGCGTTACCACGGTTATAGAGGGCTTGGCTGGAGGATAGAGATTTAAGGGCAGTTGCCGCCTCCTTGAAGTTGCCGGCGCGGTATTGGGCCGCGGCCTGCCATTCGGGATCTTTGGTCAATTGGGCGGCCTTATCAAACTCTTCGTTGGCGAAGGCTTTTGCAGCCTGTTGGGTCGGGCGTTGCCAGAGATTTTGCCAGAGCTTATCAAAAGTTTGGGCGTCGGCGGTTTTGGTGTTGACACAAAGAGCTATCAGGAGAATCAGGAGCCAGCCTTTACGAAAGCTTATTGCCGCCAGTATGATTAGAGGAATCAGCAGCCAGGGGCCGCGATCAAGCCATTGATCGCCGTAAAGCTCACTTCTTTTTTTGTTTCCAGGAAAGAGGGTGCCCGGTTGGCTTAAGCGTTTGAAAGAGCTCTCAGGAGCATCGATTTCAAGATAGCTGCCGCCACCGGATTTGGCTACTTCCCGTAAATTGTCAAAGGCGGGGACCGGCACCACAATCTGGCCCTGATTATCTTTTAGATAACTGCCATCAGATAAAGGTACTGGAGCCCCCTCTTTAGTACCGACGGCGATAACATCTATCCGATGACCAGCTCTATTAAGTTTTTTGGCTATTGCGATTGTTTGCTGGTCGGCATCGTCGGTCAGTATAATTATCTGTCCCTGGTTAATGGCTGCTCGCTGGAGCAGCTCACCGGCTTTTTCCAGACCGCGGTCGGCCCGGCTGCCCTGAACCGGGACTGTATTTGTGTCGAGGCCTGGAAGGAGATTGAGAAGGGTGGCATGGTCATCGGTCAGCGGGGTGACGATAAAACTGTCACCGGCAAAGACCAGCAGTCCCTGTTCTATACCGACTCCGGCTTTAATCAGGTCTATGGCTTTGTAGCGGGCTCGGCTCAGGCGCGAAGGGGCGATGTCTGGAGCATTCATTGAGAGTGATAGATCAAGGACTATTACGCGGCCGTTGGCGGCGTGAAAAAGGGGTTGCGGCAAACGTTCCCAGGCGGGCCCGGCCAGGGCCAAAGCTGCGAGAGACAACATCAGCAAGAGCCCGCTGTAGATCCTTTTTTGCGCAATCTTTGCTTCACCGACCAGGAGATGTTTAAGAAGGTGGCTGTCGCAGACCTTATGCCACTGGCTTTTACCGGGTTCCCGTCTTTTCAAACCGGCCAGTAGAAGCAGGCCTGCCGGCAGAGCCAATAGCCACCAGGGCCTTAAAAAATGGAAATCATGAAGATTCATAACGTCTCATTGCAAGCAGTAAAAAAGCGAGTAACAGAGCCCCGCCCAAAGGCCAGAAAAAGAGCTCACGAATAGGGCGCAGGTTCTGGTCTTCGCTGACAACCGGTTCTAATTTGTCAAGCAGAGCGTAGATCTTTTCCAGATCTTTTTTCTCACGGGCTCGAAAATAGCGGCCCCCGGTAAGTTCGGCAATTTTTTGTAGAGTTTTCTCATCAAGATCGGCCGAGGGGTTGACCACCCGATTGCCGAAAAAACTGTTTACCACCATACGGTCAGCCCCAACCCCGATGGTGTAGATCGAAAGCTTCCCTTCTTTGGCCAATTCAGCCGCTTTTAAAGGTTCGATGGTACCGGCGGTATTGGCTCCATCGGTCAGAAGAATCAGGACTTTTCGCTCCCCCGGCCGTTGCTGCAGACGTTTGACCGCAAGTCCTAAAGCGTCGCCGATGGCGGTTTTCTCGCCGGCAATGCCGATCAGAGACTCCTGCAGCAACTGGTTGACGGTTTTGCGGTCAAGCGAGAGTGGCGCCTGCAGATAAGCTCTGCTGCCAAATAGAATAAGGCCGATGCGGTCGCCCTGGCGGCGCTTGATAAAATCTCCGGCGACCATCTTGATCATGGTTAAGCGGTCAACCGGTTGGCGGTTGATCTCCATATCTTTAGCCTTCATACTGCCGGATATATCAACGGCCAGGAGCAGATCACGGCCGCTGATCGGCGTGCTTAAAGGTTCACCGATCCATTGCGGACGGGCTCCGGCACAGACCAGTAACAGCCATGCGATGACGGCTGTAAGTTGGATCCATCTGGAACCTTTTCCGGTTGATTTATGACGTAACCCTTCAAGTTCCTGAAAAAAAGGTATCTTTAATGCCATGCCGGAAGTCGTGCGGGCTCGGGGCAGCAACAGATAGACCAATAATGGGAGTGGCAGGGCGGCGAACAGCCGAATCCAGGCAAACTCAATCATGACTGGGTCTCGGTTTTTTGTTCTGTCTTAAGAACCATTGCTCGACAATCCGGCCGAGAGCTACAAGGTCGGTGTCGTTGGTTGGGGAGTAGGTATTTTCAACTAGGGGGAAGAGCTCCTGGTCTGTAAGTTCTTTGGCTTTCCCTTTAGCGTTACCTGAGAACTCCTTTTTAAGAAACTCAAGCCATTTTTGACCACAGAGTCCAGCAATCGGTTGTTGCGGAAAAAAGACTATGCAAAACCGTCTTATGAGAGCTGAAAGCTCTTGCAGAATCAAACCCTGCTGCTCTGGGTCTTCGGTTTTTAAATTGAGTTGAGCAAGTTCAGACAGAGCCTGTTTGATGGGGCGTTGTCGAAGTTGTCGTTGACGCCATTTATAAAGAGCAAAGCTGATCAGGCTCAAAAACAACAGTAATAAAATCCACCAGCCCGGGGCCGGGGGCCACCACCCTGGAATCGGGGGCAGGTGAATATCCTTGAGTGCGGCCAGAGGATTCTGGTGTGCTGGGTTCATGGCCGACTCACAGTTCGTTTGAGGCTTAAACCGCGGCGCATGATGCCGGCGATATCGTCACCGGAGACGACCTTGAGATGGGGGATCTTCAGGTTGCCGGCAATACGCCCAAGATTTTCCCGGCGTTCATTAAATTTTTCACTGTAAGCTTTGCGTATGGTAGCGGCTTTGGTGTTGAGTCGGGCTTGATCTCGGCCGTTGCTGATATTGTAAAGTCCCGGAGGCGGAGCTTTGAGCTCGAGGGGGTCGATAATCTGGCAAAGAACAAGGTCATTGTGGCGGCGCAAGCGGCTTAAGTTTTGTTCAAGGTTTTGATCATGATGATAAAAATCACTGATCAGAAAAATCCGGCTGCCGGGGCGGATGGTCCGCATTCCGTGATGGAGAACCTGTTCCAGCGAAGATGTGGAACTTTTACTTGTGTGAGATTTGCTTGCTTTGACGAGAGCATGGATCAGTGCCAGCACCCCTTTACGGCCGGCCTGCGGTCTTAAGTCGAACTTTTCCTGTGGAGTCAGGAGAATGCCGCCGATACGATCACTGTTAAAGGCCGCAGTCCAGGCCACGGTCGCAGCGAGACGGGCGGCAATAACCGATTTGAAGGCTTCTTTGGTGCCAAAATAGAGAGATGGGCTGAAATCGACCAGTGTCATGACCGGGTGGTCACGCTCTTCAGCATAGAGTTTGGTATGGGGTTTGCCGCTGCGGGCCGTAACCCGCCAGTCGATGCTGCGGATATCATCGCCCGGGGTGTAGATTCGCGATTCAGCGTAGTCCATGCCGCGTCCGCGAAACTTGGAGAGCGTACTACCGGCCATAATCGAGTAAGCCCGTTGATGGCTCTTGCCGATCAGTGAGCGGGCCGTATGGCGCAAATCAAGAAGCTCTTCCGTTGTGCAGGTAATTCCATTGACGGATGATGCCGGTCGCGATTTTCTGAAAATTTTTGAGAAACGCATACTCTGGTCAAGGCACCGGGACATGGCGCAATAGTTCGTCGATGGCCTCTTGGCTGTTGATTCCTTCGGCTTCGGCCTCAAAGGTCAGGATCAAGCGATGGCGCAGGACGTCATGGATAATGGCCTGAATATTTTCCGGGGTCACGTAATCTTTACCCTGGAGCCAGGCATGGGCCCGAGCGCAACGATCCAGGGCGATAGTGGCCCGCGGGCTGGCTCCATATTCGATCCAGCGCCCCATCTTCTCGCCGCAGGCTTGAGGGTCACGGGTGGCGAGAATGAGTTGGACGATATACTCCTTAAGAGGTTCGGCCATATGGAGATCAAGCACCGCTAGGCGGGCTTGGGCGATTGTGCCCGGACTGAGAATTGCCGGACGCGCAGCTTTTTCTTCAAGCTCACTCAGAGCTTCTCGTCGGGCTAGTTCAAGAATCTTTTTTTCGCTCTCATAATCGGGATAGTCGACATTTATATGCATGAGAAAACGGTCGAGCTGGGCTTCGGGCAGAGGGTATGTGCCCTCCTGCTCGATCGGATTCTGGGTAGCCATAACCATAAAGAGATCGGGCAGGCAGTGGGTTTTCCGACCGACACTGATCTGTCTCTCCGACATCGCTTCAAGTAGGGCCGACTGAACCTTGGCTGGAGCTCGATTGATCTCATCAGCTAAGACAATGTTGTGAAAGAGCGGCCCCGGCTGAAAGCGGAAAGAGTCATTGCTGCGTTGGTAGATTTCGGTGCCGGTCAGATCGGCCGGCAGGAGATCGGGAGTAAATTGCAGGCGTTGAAAATCACCTTCAATACAATCTGCCAGGGCTTTTACGGCCCGGGTTTTGGCCAGTCCCGGAGCTCCTTCAACGAGCAGATGACCATCGGCCAACAGGGCGATCAAGAGACGTTCAACCAGAACTTTCTGGCCGATAATCTCGGCTCCCATACGTTTTTCGGCCTGCTGAAAAGCTTCTCGTGATGTGTCGCTTACCGGAGTGATATTTTGTTGTGGGTTTGTCAGTTCCATATTCGAATTATCTCGGTGTGGGGACAGGCCTTTAGTTCTGTCCCCGGTTATAGAGGGCGAAGCAAAGTTCGCCGCTATCCGCTACGACTTAACCTTTGAGTTATGGGTAGCCGAATAGTTACGGCACCATCAAAAATAAAAGCACGAAACTGGCATTAATCCAATTTCGTGCTTTTTGAAATGGTTAGGATCAGTTGCCGAGTTTTGCTTTAAGCGCGGCGAGTTTGTCATTGACCGCCTGATCAGCACTGCTTTCGCCCAAACCGGCAAATTCATTCTCGAGGCTGTCGCCGCTGTCAGCTGCCATTTCGGCTGCGGCATCAGCTTCATGGGAGGAGCGTTCGGCTTTGGCCCGCATCCGCGCCATGAGGTCATCCGCATTATGTTTTTCCGACATTTTAGCTTTGGCCTGGTAGATCTGTTTCTTGACTTCCGAGGCCTTGCTCTGGGCGATAATGAAATCACGGTTGCGCTTGAACTCCGCCAGTTCGTCCTCAATACGACGGATATCCTGTTTAAGGCTCTCGATCTGGTCGCGCTGCTCCTGACAGCGAGGCTCCATCTCCAAGGCCTTTTTCTCATGTTCACCGGCTCGGGCCAGAGCTTTTACCGCGAGATCTTCACGGTTGGCCTTTAGTGCGGCCTCGGCTTTGGCCTCCCAGTTGCTCTGTTCGAGTTTGTCTTTATCGAGAATAGCCTTGGCCTGTTTCTCGGTGGCGATACAGGACATGACCGCCTGTTTGGCCTCTTTGATCTGTTTCTCTTTGTCGCGGATAGCCTGATCCAACATCAGCTCAGGGGTTTCAATTTTGTCGATGGCCTTGTTGACTCCGGCCTGACCGACCTTGAATATTCTGCTGAAGATACTCATGTATACTCTCCTTAAAATTAGTTCAGATAATTTAGTTTAGGTAATCTGCAAGCAAGGTTTCAGCTCGATCAACAGCCAGTTCCAAGCTAGTGAATACACAGAGTAGCTCATTGCTGTCGAGATTTTCGGCTTCGCGGCTCTCGACCAGAACCAGGCGGGGGTCGTTGGGATTGGCCCGATTGAGGCCAAAAGCAACCGGCAGAATTTCAGTATTGAGGTCGAGCAGGTCATGGTAGAGTTTTTCGGTGGCAACGGAGCTTACATTGCCCAGATCAATCTCAAAGTAGAGGTGGCCGTCCTCTAAGTTGATGAAGACCGGCAACTCGCCGTCGCGTTCGACCCTGTAGATGCTCTCTTCAAGGGTTTCGACGGTAAAGCCGTTAAATTCGAGAAAACTGATGAGATCTTCTTTCAGTGAGCTGGTTACGATTACCTGTTCCATACGACATCCTTTTTACCGGGTTTGAGCAGATTGACGTTATTCTGTTCTCTGTGAATGACAGTTGACTTGTCAGATGAGAATATAGGACTCTTTTCAAGTGTGGTCAAGAGGAATGAAACATTATTTGAAAATTTTAAGATTTTCTGTTTTCAGCCAATCAGAGTCTTCATCTTTGAACTGCTGTTTTACTGTCACTCGTTTCAATTTCAGCCCGCAACCGGCAGCAGTTTTGTACTCTGGAAGTGGGGTTTGATTTACTACTTTTTGCAAAGGTTTCAACAGCTCTGTCAAACTCCTGCAGAATTTTGTGGACCGGCCTATAAGGTCGCATTTGACTTCAAAATATCTTGCTCGATAACACTGAAGTCGCGACGGCTTTCGGCCAGCATAATGAGTTTGCTGTCCTCCTCAATGCACTCATCTTTGGCTGGGTTGAGGATGGTCTTACCCTGCTTGATGATGCCGATGACCTGGAGGTTGGCGGGGTGTTTAAGGACGGCAACCTGGATGTCGGCGACTTTGTGGCCGGCCAGTTTGGTGTCGAGGATATAAAATTGACTGCCGATCTTGTTGCTGATAATCTGGGTGATGATCTCATGGATGCCGGGATAGAGAAATTCCTGAGCCAGCAAGCAATCCGTCAGTCCTTCCGGGGTGACAATACCGTCTACTCGGGCCTTTTGTAAAAGGGTGAGGTTTTCCTGATGGATAAGTTCGGCCACGACCTTAAATGAGTAGTGATTTTCCTGGCGGAGGAGTTCGACTACTGAAGCGATGGCAAAAGTTATAGCATCGGCGTCACTGTTTAAGGGGTTGCTGGCGAAGATGAAGACTCCGGCTGCAGCCTTAAGATTGGCCTTTTGCAGCACCGCTTCACTGGTTGGGTTACCGTAGACGAAAGCAAACTCATTGGTCGGTAGAGTTGCCGGTAGTTTAGAGATTGAGTCACAGATGATCACAAAGAACGAGCTTTCATAGGCCGGATGGAGTTTAAGCTCGGCGGTCAGGCGCTTGAGTTTGTCAATGTTGGCAAAGTTGCAGATGATTATGTGGTTCTCTTTTGTGATTTGCACAAGACCCCTCTTTTTCTTAGAGATATGATCGAAAACACTTTCGGCTACCATGCCCAGCAGATAGCCGATAATCGCGATGCCGAGAAGCATGCACGGGTAGGCAATTAGAAAACGACCGATATCGGTCTGGGGATAGAGATCTCCGTAGCCGACTGTGGTCATGGTTACCATCGACCACCAGATGCTGTCGGACAACTTCAGTCCAGGCTGGGCTGATCGTTCGACAAGGTAGAAAAGCAGGCCGAAAAGCAGATTTAAGGCGAGAGCCAGAGAGAATATCTGGACCAGTCTCAGGCGCAGATAGTTTTGTCGATGTAACCAGGCTATTAGGCGTTGAAAAATGGGCATCTAATCTTTTAATTTGCCGTTATAAGTCGTCCTGCAGAGCTTTACCCTGAGCGATAATATCCTCAATCACCGCTTCGGCTTCAACTTTTCCTTCATCATCCTCATAGCCGAGCTCCGGCCAGTGGAGTGACTGGTTGCAGATCTCTAAGATTTCATCCCAGACCGAGCCTAAAAGGAGATCAAACTGCCAGTTGCCGTTGTCATCGCGGCCAAATCGTTTTTCGTTGATGAAGCTCATGAAGACGAGTTCGATCGGATCACCGTTCAAATATTCAGCAACCGCGATGCGTAAGTCATCCCAGCGCGGTTCAGCTAGAAAAGCCTCCCATTCAGGCTTCGTCGGATAGTCGTCATAGAAGCTGAAAGCAAAATCACCACTACTTAAGTCGACGGCGCAGAAGATGTCGCTGATGGCCAAGTTTTCCCGGTAACGTTTGAGAAAATTATGGTGCAAAACTTTGCCTTCGCGACTGACACAATAGCGTTGCTCCTTGTCGATCTCAATCAATTCTCGGGCCATAAGCTCGTCAAAGATCGATTCCAGATCTTCATTTTTTTCGTCGAGTAGAATTGAGATCCTGGCATCTTCCTGAATCATGTAATCGAGCAGGTAGAGGCGGGCGTAGTGATGTCTCTGCTTTTCATCAAGTTGATAAGGAAGTTCAGGTAAATTTTTCATTTTAGAGATACAAAAATCCAAGTTGGGGATGGCAAAGTAAAATGTACAGATACGAAGCCATCTTATGAGAAGAAGAGGTTTCCGACCACCAGGGCGATAATAATAGCTACCGCACCTTCAATCAGGGCTGCACCCCAGTTGCGATCCTGGCTGATCTCTTCGTCGAGCAGGGCTCCGGGAAGCAGCACCTTGTCGGCGATATAGCGGCCTGTAATAAGAAAGAAAAAACTAATCGGCAGCCAGAAGATGAGGCCTGGAACAGAGTTGTAGGCGGCAATATAGTCGGCTAAGAGGATGCCGACGGCAACCATGCTTAAACCAAAGGCCACTCCGGCGGCGGCGTTGTCTTGTTCAATTTCGTGGTGCAGATCGAATCGGCTGATGCGCTGGTAGAGCCGGCCGAAAATGAGAAAAGCAGCCTGACCAATGGCGAAATAGAAGATGGTGCCCAGAAGATCGGTAAAAAAACCGGAACCGGAACCGCTCAAAACGGTTTTGATGATAATTCCCGAAGCGATAAAGGTACAACCTTCGACCGCCCCGGTACCGAGATTACGGTCTTCGATAATCTCTTTGTGGTTTGAGAAATTGGGCAGCAGATAGCGATCATTAAGGTAGTGCGAGACCTGGAGCAGACCGATTCCGATCAATCCCCAAAAAAAGGTCGCGATCAGGTCGCCGATCAGGCTCCAGAAACCGGTGACAGCAATATCGCCATTAGGGGTTATGACCCCCCAGAGAATGAGGCCTAAGGCGAAGAGGTATCCGGTTGTTGACAGGGCTACTGCCTTATTGTCGGTGGTTGTTAACTCATGGTCGAGATCATAGCTTAAAAATCGGCTATGCAGGCGTTTGCCGATGACCATGATGCCTAAGATAACCAGCAGGTAGGTTGCGGCAACTGGTTGAAAAAGCTCAGCGATGGGTCGCAAAGATAAAAAACTGAACATGGCTTAATCCTTTTTAGTTTAGATTTTTAGTAACTATTAAAGGTTACGTCTTCAAACTGTCTCGATGCGGGGACAGACCTTCAGTTCTGTCTCCACGCTAAGCAGGGCGAAGCAACGTTCGCTGTTACCCGCTGTAACTCAACCTGGCTATTTCCCACCAAAGCGACCGCCGCTGCGGCCGAAACCGCTGCTCCGGCGTACCGACGGCCGGGAAGGTCGGGAGGTTGAACTCCGGCCAAAAGAACTTTTACTCATCTGTTTTGAGGGGTTGCGTTTCTGAAAACTTTTTTGTGAGGAGGTTGGTTTTTTTAAGGGTGTCTTGATACCTTTAGCTGCACTTTTGCCGGCATTAGGTGAGGTTGCTTTCCCTTTGATAGTGCTGCTGGAAGCACTTTTCAACTCTTTTTTGCCGGCTGTACGCTTCTGGTAGTCTGTTTTGGAAACCGTATTGTAGGATCTATAATTTCCTGGATAATGACCGTAGCCATAGGGCGACATATAGAAGGGGTGGGGCCGGAAAAGCCAGTACATGAACAGCATGTCGGTGATACCGAAACTGCTGTGATGATAGTGGTTTTGGCCGTAGATCTGTTCATTACCCTTGACTTCGACGTTGGCCTGATCGTCACCGCTTTTTTCAATCGCGATCGTTGCTACTTCCTGGGTCTCGCCGGCGACCGGTTCAACCGTCAGGGAGAAGCCTTTGCTCTGCTCATTGCCGTATTCGGTGACCTTGATATAGTCGACTTTGCCGTCTTCATCAAGATCGAGATTATTGAGGCCGGTATTTGGATCGTTGAGCAGGCGTTCCAGATCGGCCGCATTCTCAGCTTTTTTCAGGAGTGAACCAATGGTTGCCAGGTCGAGACCTTCACTGCCATAGGCTATCGATTGAACGCTGACATTATATTGTTTTTCACCTCCTCCTGAAGGCCAGAAGAAGGAGATAAGGATGAGGAGAAAAAAGACTCCTGCCAGGATCTTGAAAATCTTTTCATTCATAATGTGAACTCCGTATTGTTAGTAGCCGGTTTGCCATCCTTCTAGATAATACGTGAAAATTTTGTGATTAACAAGGGTATTTATTTCACTTTCACTGGTTTCGAGCTGTTTCTTGCCGAATTCAAGTGACGCGTGGATAAGTTCCGGGGTCAGGTAGTGGGTCGGAACTGCCAGCGTGTTTGTCTGTCTAAGTTTCTCTTTTAAGCTTTTTGCTGACCATCTCTCTCGGTGGCCGCCAATCCACCAACCCCATTCGCCAAAAGAGGGGACATTGTCGTGGTAAGGAATAACGTTTAAATCGGCTGCGGCCATACTGCGGCCGATACAGAGAAAAGCTTCCTTGGCGTGATAGGGAGAGGTCGCCTGCTGGACAAAAATGCCGTCGATGGTAAGCCGGTCAGCCAGTCGGCGATAGAAGGTGCGGGAGTAGAGTTTGGCCAACTCCTCGTTGTTGGGGTCGGGGAAATCGACGATGATAACATCAAATTTGCCGGCCAATTTCTCCAGCAGTGAAGCCGCATCAAGGTTAACCAGGGTGACTCTGGCGACCTCTTCGGGTCGGCTGCCAAAACGGCGGTGCTGGTTTGGGATGCGAATCGTCTCATCCTGGTTTTGAGGGACCAAAGCGTTATTTTTCAAGATGCTGATACGGGCATCACTCAGGCTTCCCCGGTTAAGTTTGATGAGTGTCGGGTGGTTGCGGGCCAGGTCGGTCATCTCCGGATCGAGGTCGCAAAGTACAAGTTCTTTAACCGTAGGATATTTGAGTACTTCTCGAGCGGCCAGGCCGTCTCCCCCTCCGAGGATGAGGACGCGGTGCTTATGCGAAGCCAGAGAGAATGCGGGGTGGATCAGGTTCTCGTGGTAGATATATTCATCAGCGCTGTTAAACTGGAGACTGCCGTTGATATAGCAGGAGATTTCAGCGGCTCTTGACTTGGTCAGCACAATATGTTGGAAGCGAGTGGTTTGGCTTAATATGATGCGGTCGCGATAGAGGTACTGTTCGGCGGTTGAGGTCCAGTTTCGGGCTTGAAAAAGCCCAGTTATTAAAAGCAGGGATGTGCACAAAAGAGTTATCCATAAGCGGACGTTAAGGGTTACTTTTGCACTAAAGTAGAGCAGCAGGATGGTGGCTGCTGCCAGGTTTAAAAGACCTAGAACAAAAGCGGTTTCGATCAGGGTGAAAAAACGAGGCAGCAGGAAAACCCAGATCAGGGCTCCTGTCAGGGCGCCGACGTAGTCCATTTTTAGAACCTTGCCGAGGTTGACCTTGAGTTGGTTGGTGTAGGCAGAGTTGAGTCGGGCGATCAGGGGGAGTTCAAAGCCCAGCAGGAGGCCGATACTGCTGATGAAAGCATATTGGACTATGATATAGTAATTGGGGGCCATGCCGTAGGTGAAAAGCAGAGCCAGAGGGCCGCAGCCTCCCAAAACTCCCAGTAAAATTTCTGCACCTATAAATTTATCGAGTAAAAGCTGGTCGTTGAGGCGTTTTTGCAGGTCGGCGCCGATGCCCATACAGAACATCATGGCGCCGATTACCAAGGCCCACTGGCGGGCTGAATTGCCGAGCAAATCGGCGGCCACCCGGCTTAAGGTATATTCATAGGCGAGGCCGCAACCTCCCATGATAAAGGTTGCCAGGTAGAGAATGAAGGAGGCTGAAATATTCATGCACCTCGGCTATACCGAACTCTCCTGGGAAGTCAAGTGAAAATATTGCAATCTACTTTGTTGGATCTTTTTTCAGGCTTTTGAGCGGAGATCGGCAATATTTCGAAATATTCCTTGAAACTTATAGGTGAAATTGTGTATGCCAGTTCAAAGCCCAACAACTTAGCTAATTCCTTTAGAAGTGGTTTTTTAAAATATGATAGGGTTACGTCTCGGAATCTTTTTTTTCTGCTTTTTGCTGGTTGGCAGTAATAGTGTTGCGGTTGCAGCCGAGCTTAATAAACCGGATTCGGTTGAGCACGAATATCGAATCTTCATGGTCAACAGTTATCACTCTGAATATTTTTGGAGTGCGCGCCAGAGTCAGGGGATTAAGGATGCCTTGTCGGGTTTAAAAGTGGTTTATCGTGAATATTTTATGGATAGCAAGCGGCATCCGGAGGAGGAGTGGCTGGCTCAGCAGAAAGAGATCTGTCTGGCCGAAATAGCTCTCTTCAAACCGGATCTGATCTTAACCGGTGATGACAATGCAACCAGGACTATAGCGACCCATTATATTGGTTGTTCACTGCCGGTTGTCTTTTATGGGGTCAATGCTGAGCCCGAGATCTATGGACTGCTCAGCAATGGCCGACATCTTGATTCTGGAGGCAATATTACAGGCGTTTTGGAACGTCACCATTTCTCAGAGGCCGTCCGTAAATTAAAAACTCTATGTTATGTCAATGATTTGCCGATTTCTAAGCTTTACCTTTTGACCGATGACAGTTACTCCTCAGAGAAATTATTCGATATTTTGCACCAGGTGGAGAGGGAGCTTCAGATTGAGGTTGTTTTTTTGCCGTTGGTGAGTGATTTTTTCGTCTATCAACGCCATATCGATAAGCTTAACCATCCCGGCAATGCGGTCTTTATCTACAGCCTGGAGACGATCAAAGGTGGGAATGGTAAGCAGATGGAATATAAGGAGATCATGTCCTGGACACGGGCCCGGCTGCAGGTTCCCTCCATTGCTGTTCATCGTAAATATATTGAAGAGGGTTTAATGTTTGGTTTGCTTCTTTCTGGTTATAATCAGGCCTTCTATGCGGGTTTGAAGGCCAGAAAAATACTTTTCGGCACTTTGCCGGATAAGATTCCGATTGATTCCCCGCCCCAAGGTGTCGCTGCCTTGAATAAGACGACAATTCAGCGCTTGGGCTTGAAGGTGCCGTTAGATCTGCTTTTCGGGGCTGAGATTTTTGACTAACTATAGACTGAGCGTTACGGTGACAGACTGATGGAAAACAGGACCTATACTCAATTTGTATTCATGGCTTTGGCGGCACTGATGCTCTTTTCTGCTGCGGGGTACGTTTTTTATGATCGTGTCAGTTATCATCTTGCATATGAAGTTCAGCGTGAGCAGGAGATGGTAGCCGATCGCATCACCGAAAATCTACAGGCCTATCTCATGAGGGTGCGGCAGACAGTTGATTCGGTACTCGATTTTGTCCCAGATCAAGTTGGCGATATGAAAGAGCTTACCGCTCATCGTTTTAAACTCTTATGGGAGATCTATCCGGAAATTTCCCATCTTGCTTTTTTGGCTGCCGACGGAGAGGTATATTATACCGGTGAAGATGGTAATTTCATGCCTTTAGGTCTGCCTCTTCAGGAGGTTTACGAGTGGCAATATTTTGATTATGGTCTCTGGGATGAGATTGCTGACGAAAAACTGCATCAGCGGATATCTGTCTTGATGCACTATGTGCCTGAATTGGGGAAGGTGATGCCGGTGCCGATTATTATCTTTGCGAAGCGGGTTGTCGTTGACGGTGTGTATGTCGGAATGATGCTGGTACCTTATCAGTTAGATTTTATGATTACCACCTATTGCCGGAGTATGGTTATTGAAAAACGTCGCGAGATTGTGGTGGCCGACAGTCGCGGGCGGGTGGTTTTTTCCTCTTTGTCGGGGCTTCTTTTGCAGGATTTTTATCCGGCTTATGGTATATCGTATGATCCGCTATTTGAAAAAAGTGAACAATTTTCATCATTGGACAAAAAAGAGCAGCCTTTGGTTCTGGCCGCTCTGGCTAACCGAAATCCCTTTTCGACAACTATTAAAATCTCTTCAGGGGGGCGATACCATACCCTTCTCGCGGCCTTTCAAACGATGGAGATAGTGACAGCTGATTGGACAGTGATGGTCGCTACACCTCGAGCAAAGGCTGACGAGTTGGCCTGGCGACTACTTATCCCTGTGATTTTGCTGTCTATTATAATGCTTTTCATGATTGTCCTCTTCTCGTTTTTTATGTTTAGGCGCCTGGATCGTTTTGCACAAGAGAATGCAATTTTTAAAGCGGGCCTGGCTTCGAGTTCAGATGGGGTGGTCGTACTTGATGATCAGGGTCGTTATCTGTTTGTTAATAGGGCCTACAGCGAGATTACCGGAGAGTCGGTACCAGAACTGCTGGGTACTTTATTCCAGGTTGATGGTGAGAGCAGTGGAATGGAGGGTTTGCCGAAAAATATTTTTGCTCTGGTTGCCGAGCGGGGTCGCTGGCAAGATGTGGTCTCTTATAAGAAAGTAGGGAGGAAGCCGGTTGAAGTCAGTCAGAATTTTTCCGAAATCCACCGGGCCGGTCGCAAGGTCGGCTACATCAGCAACCTTCACGATATCAGTGAGGAGCGGCGGCTGAATCGGGAGGTCGAGGTATATAGCGAGTTCCTTCATAAAGAGGTTGATCGGCAGACCAAGGTTATTCTGCAGTCTCAAAAGATGGATACTGTCGGCATTTTGGCGGCCGGTTTTACCCATGATTTTAATAATCTTCTCGCCAGTATGCACGGCAATATTGAATTGTTGGAGATAATGCTTGAAACCTCGCCGCAAAAAGCCGGCCGTTATATCGACAAAATCCGGCAGATTTCGATTCAGGCGGCTGAGCTGACCCGGCAGATATTGCTTTTTTCTCGGCGGGATTTAGGGGTTACAGAGGTCGTGGCCATAGCCGATCTGGTGGAGTCGGTTTTGGTACTCGTGCCCCCTTCGTTGCCGGCGCAAATATTCTTCGATTGCCTTGAGGATAGTTGCGACCTTAAGCTTAAAGTTGATAAGACAGCAATCGTGCAAACCATATTAAATCTGGTGTTGAATGCAGGTGAGGCCTTTGCCGAAGATCAGGAGAATGCACAAATCAAGATTATTTCCAAAGCTAAGTTTGTCGATTATTATCTTGGTGAGCGCCTCAATCTTGCCCCCGGTAACTGGTACTGTGAGATTACCGTATCGGATAACGGCAGTGGGATACCGTCGGCTATGATGGGGAAGATTTTTGATCCATTTTTCAGTACCAAGGAGTGGTCGAGTAAGAAAGGTACAGGGTTGAGTCTGGCTATTGCCTATCGGACTATTGCTAATCATGATGGTACGATCACGGTCAATTCGGAACTTGGCGTCGGAAGTTCTTTTATTATCTACCTGCCGGTAACCAATAATCCCGGCAAGCCTCTACCCCCGGTTCATGAGCGGGAATTTTCGCATGATCTTAAGGCCCGGAAAATTTTGGTCGTTGAAGATGAAGAGTTCTTGAGCGAAAGCCTGAAGGTCCTGCTTGAATTGCATGGTGCCCGGGTCGAGTTGGCGGTCAATGGTAAAGAGGCCCTGGAGAGTCTGGAGGACTTTTCTGCGGATTTGATCGTTCTTGATCTGGTGATGCCGGAGATGGGTGGGGAGGAGTTCTTGTCCGAGATGAAGATACGGAAAATCAAGATTCCGGTTCTGGTCATGACTGGTACCATCAACGAGGGTTTTCGTGTCAGTAAACTCTTTCCCGTAGTGCTGGAAGTGTTGGAGAAACCTTTTTCCCAGAAACAGCTTCTCCATCTTTGTACGCAGATGTTATCGTGATCAGTGGCCAGTCGTCAGGGTTTCAATTGCTTTTATAACTTCCTGTGCCGATAATTCATCCATGCAGGCCCTGGTTCGGTTGGGGCATTGACGGCCGCCGTGGCGGGCGCAGGGTCGGCAGCTAAGATCTTTTTTTTCGACTATCGCGGCCCGGTTCTGCCAGGGGCCGAAACCGAATTCCGGAACCGTAGCGCAAAATATCGCCACCGTCGGAACCTTAAATGCGGAAGCCATGTGTAGAGCCATGCTGTCGTTGCAGACCATCAGGCAGGCGTGTTTGGTTAAATAGAGTGCGCTGTCAAGATCGCCGCGGCCAGCCAGATTGACAACCTTTAGGTTGCCGGCGACCTCTTGACAGACCTCGGCCTCTTCTCTGCTTCCCAGCAAAACTACGCTCCAGCCTTTTTTCAGCAAGTATTTAGCGACTTCGTGATAACCTGCGGCAGACCACCTTTTGGTCTCCCAGGCACTGCCGGGTACCATCAGGACATAGCTGTCCGGCGCCGGAAGCTCTGTCTGCAGGGTCGACGAGAGGGCCCTTTTTTCTGGTGCAAAAAGACGGAGTTGATCGGGTAAATCTGTATTTTTTGAGCCCCTGTTAAGCAGAGCCAGGTTGCGTAAAACATCATGTAGTTCTTGAGGTCTTGGTCTGGTTATGTTGTAGAGGAAAGCCAGCTTGGCATTTTTAAAACCTGCTCTCAAAGGGATCCGGCTCAAGGCTAAGAGCAGGCTGGTGCGGGCTGAACGATGCAGTGAGTAGGCCATATCGAAATTCATTTTTCGTAATTTATCGGCCTGTCGTAAAAGACCTTTCATGCCCCCATCAGAGCCTCGTTTAGCGAAGGGGATGACCCCTGCAAGAAGAGGGTCGCGTTTGACCAGGGTCGCAGCCAATGGAGTGGTCATCATCCAAAGTTCCGCCTTGGGATGCAGCTTTTTCAGGGCTGCAATCAGCGGTGTTGAAAGGATGGTATCACCTAAAAAACTGGTCTGCACAAGAAGTATTTTCATCGCGGTCCCCGGCGTTTAAACTCACGATAAAAAGCCTGGGCCCGCTTCTCAACTAGGCTCCATAGTCCGGCTTCCTGTTCAAGGGTTTCACGCCAGGGGCGTCGGGTATAGGCGGAGATAAATCGTAAACGATCCCTTAAAGTCAAGCCAATTTCAAAACTTGAAAAATGCAGTGCCGCAAGGTCTTTTACCTGCCAGCGCCGGGGTAGTGTTTTTCGTTGCCGGACGCGATGGAGATCGATCAGGTGCAAGATCAGGTTTTTTGGATCCGGCACTCTGCCATCTTTAAGGTCTAAAAGGAAGTGGCAGATGTAGAGGTCGCAGTGGTTGAGGCCTGAACGGTGCAGGGACCCCGTTATCTCTGCCACCCGTCGAATAAGAGCCCGCTTTAAGGCTGGTGACGGGGGCTCTGCGACCCAGTTGCTACAGTAATCTTCCAGGCTTTCAGTGTTCTTCAGGTCTTTTGTGATAATGAATGATTGTTTGTTGACCGGATTATTTCCCCGACGGCCATAGGCGACCAGCGGGGTAGTCGGAATTTTGAGTTTCTCAAGAATTTTTATCGCTTGCCACTCATTTTCGGCCCCGCTGATCGGCCACTTGAACCGAAAAAGACTTTTTAAAAAGCGCCGCCAGCCGAGTCCGTGGTGCAGCTTCGCAAAGTAGCTTTGACCATCGATTGTAAATTGCAGGGTTCGTCGCCCATCCTTATGGCGATAAATGGTGCCGTCAAGGGCGAAGAGTTTTGCAAAAGGTTTATTTTTGAGCCATCCCTGCCGCCATCTATCGGGTATCTCAAGGATTTCTGAAGGTGTTTGCGTACTCATGGAAAGTTCGTTGTTTAAAGTAGTTTACTATAATCGGGGCCAAAATATTCATCCGCAGACTATGCAGATTAAGGTTTTATCTGCGTAATCTGCGGATTAATGAATAGATGTTTATTGCAATTTGATTGTTTCGTTTTAGGTGTAGGGGTGGAAAGTTCATGCGATCCCATTACCATTAACATATATTTAAAGTGATATGGTAACAAATTATATTAAGGTCGGTAAAGCATTCGGTTGAAATCGCCGGCCCCATATGCTAGAATATTCACTATAAAATTACTCGGAATAGTACTGAATTTAAAATATCTTGTAATTACTCAGCGTAGGTGTTCAGGTGGTTTTTCTCCACTTCTTGAGCTTAATTTCTGTTTTTCCAGCGCTCATTCCGCCCAAATTGCTGAACTCGCGCTAAGGCGCTCAAACAGCAGCAATTTCAGTGGGCTCTATTCGCTGGGAAAAACGACGAAATTTCGCGAGACGTTACGAAAATCCACCTGAACACTTTAAAATATAAAAATTGGTTGAATTGTTACAATATTTTATAAGATTGAAATTTCAAATACAAATTTAAGGTGAACTAATGACTGAAGAGATCAGGGTGCGATTTGCGCCGAGCCCGACCGGTTATCTCCATATCGGAGGGGCGCGAACAGCAATTTTGAACTGGCTGTATGCCCGCCAGCACAACGGCAAACTAATTCTGCGGATAGAGGATACTGATACTGAACGTTCAACCACTGAGATGATTCAAGGCATATTGGATGGTTTAAAGTGGCTTGGTATTGAGTGGGACGAAGGTCCTTACTACCAATCCGATTTTATTAAGGAGCATGTCGCCGCAGCCGAGCGCCTGCTGGCTTCCGGCCACGCCTATAAATGTTTTTGTTCTAAAGAGGAGCTTGAGGAAAAAAGGGAGAAGGCTCGAGCCCTGAAAGAGGATTTTCGTTATGATCGCAGCTGTCGCGGTTTAAGTGAAGCTGAGGTGGCTGAACGGGAAGCTGCCGGTCAACCTTTTGTTATTCGTCTGAAGGTCCCTGAGGGCGATGGCGCGGTTGTTTTTGAAGATGCAGTCTATGGCTCTATAACGAAACGTTATCAGGATATTGAGGATTTTGTTATTGTCAGAGCCAACGGTCAACCCCTATATCTGCTCTCCAATGTTGTTGATGATGCCCGCGATCGGATCAGTCATGTGATTCGCGGTCAGGATGGACTCGGCAATACTCCCAAACAGATCCTGCTCTATCAGGCTCTAGGGGAAAAACTGCCGGTTTTTGTTCATATGAGCCTGACATTAGACCCCAAAAGAGCAAAGATTTCGAAACGTACGCATGGTGAACTGGTCGCTATCCATTTCTATCGGGAGCACGGTTTTCTACCTTGGGCATTGGTTAATTTTCTGGTTCTTCTGGGTTGGTCGAACCCTGAATCAAAAGAGATTTTTTCATATGACGAGCTTCTTGAGGTGTTCTCTTTTGCTGGGATGAACCGGGCCAATTCGGTCTTTAATGTCAATAAAAATGACCCTAAATTTATTACCGACCCCAAAGCTATCAACATGAACTCCCACTACCTTAAGACTTTGCCGCTGGCTGAGCTAGAGCCCTATGTGCGAAGGGAGCTTGAAAAGGTTGGTCTGTGGCAGACGTCATATGCCGATGATAAACGGGAGTGGTTTCTCAATACGGTTGATCTTATCCGGGCCCGCTATCACCTGTTGACCGATTTTGCAACTCTAGGGAGGCCCTATTTTAGTGATGATGTTGAGCTCATCATTGAGGATAAGGCGCGGCGTAAAAATCTCGAAAAATTCCCCAGTTTAAGTGAGTGGCTTCCGCAGCTGGCGGATCGTTTTGAAAGTCTCGCTGATTTTAGCGAAGCGGCAATTGAAGAGCTGATGCGGACTTTTGCCGACGAGGTCGAAGTTAAACCCGGGGTTATTATAAATGGGGTTCGAGCTGTAATAACCGGCCAGCTGGCCGGTCCCGGTCTTTTTGAGATCGTTACGACAATTGGTCGAGAACGGGTGGTCGCCCGTTTGCGCCATACACCTCAACTTTTTTAGTAGAGCCGAATAGTTGTCAATATAGTTGGAACTGTTGCCGTAAGTTTTCATGTTGTCGGGAAGGGATTATGAGAAAACGCAAACTAAGTACCCGTATTCTGACGCCGGTAGTTGTCGTCACCATCATATTCTCTATCGTATTTTATCTTTTGGGAGCGCTGACGTTTAACCGCCTGATTGAAAACTCCCTTGATGAGATGGTGTCGGCCAAGGTCGTTGAAATAGAGAATCGGCAGCGACAGATCGCCGACAAGGTTCTTTCTGAAGCTGCCCTTTTCAGTAATGCCGAGGCGGTGATCGAGGCTTATGAAGAAGCTCATAAGGGTAACTTGACGGTTGCCGATGATCCCGCCAGCAGCACTGCCCGCCGGAAATTACGAGATTATTTCGCTTCTATCGAGAAAGGTTATGTTGCGGCCTTAGGAGTTGAAAATTTCAGAATCCATTTTCATCTGCCCAGCATTCGCAGTCTTTTACGTCTCTGGAAAACAGAACAAAATAGATGTGATGATTTAAGCTCTTTTCGTGAAACCATCAAGACCATTGCCATCTCACCCCATAGCCCGTTGACCGGGATTGAGATCGGCCGGGGTGGTTTTGCGATTCGAGGTCTGGCCCCGATCATCGCATCTGATGGTCGTTATCTGGGTTCAGTCGAGGTCTTGTCAAGTTATACCCCGCTGGTCGAAAACTCAATTGCCAATCAAAATGAGTCAATTGCGGTTTATATGAACAGTGAATTTCTGCCGATTGCCAGCCGGCTTCAAGATAGTAGTAAATATCCTCTTAATGGAGGAAAATTTGTTCGGGTTACCAGTACTGCAGTTGATTTGAGTAAGCGCTTGATCTCTGCTGATCTGCTTGAACGGGGAAAAACTGCAATCGTCAAAGAGTATAGGGAAGATTTTCTTTTGACAGCTTTTCCGGTCAAGGACTTTCAGAACCGTCAGATTGGAGTAATTGTTTATGTCTATGATGCGGGTGAGCGTTTTGCCTTGAGAGATCAAATTCAATGGGGGGTCGCCATTATCTCTTTGATTCTCCTGCTCTTGATATGTACTGTTTTGATATTGGTCTTAAAGACCGTAACCCAACCACTGGTTCGAGGGTCCAGTGGTCTTAAGGAGTCGGCTGATCAGGTAACTTCGGCTGCACATGAGATTTCGAGTTCGAGTCATAGCCTGGCTGAAAGTTCATCGGAACAGGCGGCTGCGGTTGAAGAGACTGGTGCGTCTGTTGAGGAGATTGCATCAATGGCCCGTCATAATGCAGATAATGCCAACTCCGCCAACTCTCTTGCCCAGCAGATGGGGCAAGCGACGGTCGGCGGTAAAGATGTTATCGCCCGCATGAGTACGGCGGTCAATGAGATCAAAAAATCATCCGATGATACCGCAAAAATTATCAAGGTGATTGAAGAGATCGCCTTTCAGACCAACCTTCTGGCATTAAATGCTGCGGTTGAGGCGGCTCGCGCTGGTGAGGCCGGTGCCGGTTTTGCTGTGGTTGCAGATGAGGTTAGGAGTCTGGCCAAACGCAGTGCCGAGTCGGCCGCTGAAACCTCACGCCTGATTGAGGAGTCAGTGAGCAAAGCAGACCATGGAGTCAAATTGGCGGTTGAGGTTGATAAGGTACTTGGCGAGGTTGTCGGCCATGTATCCAAGGTTAAGGAGCTGGTGGCTGAGATCGCTGCGGCTTCGGGTGAACAGGCGGAAGGAATCTACCGAATAACCAATTCGATTGGTGAGATTGAAAGGTTGACTCAGGGCAACGCAGCAACGGCAGAGGAGTGCGCGGCGGCTGCGGAAGAGTTAAATGCTCAGGCTGAAACGATGCGGGCGATGACCTCTGAAATTAATCAAGTTATTGGGGGGACTTCAGCCGGATCGACTGGAAGCGCATATTCTTTAGCCGGAGATTTCAACCGGCCAAAAAGAAGTCTGCCCCGCCCGGTGGCTCGGCCGAAAGCTGTAGAGGCTCGCCCCCTGACGGCTCCCGCGTCACAAAAGGTCGGGAAACCGAGAAAACCTTCACCGGAGAAGATTATTCCTTTCGATGATAACGACTCCTTCGATAATGACGACGACTTTTACGATTTTTAGGTGTTGCAGGTTTCTCGTGGGGATAAAAAAATAGAGCCCCAGGAGATATTGTTGAGAGGGTCGGCTGTCAATAACTGACTACTGATAAAGTTTTTTAGCTCCCAGGTAGCGTTCACCTTCACTGTAGATGCAGCCACAATATTGTTGGCGGTACATCTTTTTCTCTTTTGAAAGCTCGATTCCTTCGCGCCAGCCTTCACGAAAGTCCTCGTAATGGAACTTTACTCCGTAGCGACGGCCCAACTCCCGGCCCAGTTCGCAGATCTTTTCATGTTGCTGGAACTTGCTGTAGAGGAGTGTTGTGGTAAAGGCTTCAAAATTTCCTTTGCGGGCTATGCGGGCCGCTTTTTCAAGGCGATCAGCATAGCAGAAGAGGCAGCGCTGCTGTTCACGAAAGGCCGCATTTTTTAAAAAATTGACGAGTTCATAACGTTCATCAATAATCAGAGGCAACTCCTCTTCCTGAGCCCATGCAGTCAGGGTGTCACGGCGCTTCTGCCACTCTGTGTAAGGGTGGATATGGTTGTAGTAAAAGGCTCTTAGCTGGTGTCCTTGGCGGCGTAGTCGCATGACCGGATAGATGGCGCAGGGGCCACAGCAGCAGTGCAGGAGAATCTTCATGGTGGCATATAGTTTGTTGGCAGTGAAGTCCGTAGCCGATTGGGTTTTAACTCTTGCTGCAGGCTATTTTGCGTTGGGCCAAGAGTTGTCGATATCGGAACCAGATTGTGTGCTTTTCTGCTCTATACGCTAAACCGGTCAGCTGTCAAGTGTGATAGCTGTATTTAAATATTTCGACCAGATTAAAATCAGGTTGACAGACGATATCTTTTCCACTATTTAGTGAGCCCTTCAGAAAACGAGGTTAACCAGTATAGTAAAATGTGGAACTGAAATTACAAAGTAAAATGTTCAGGTGCGAGGCGCCCAAAACCTGAGGAGTGAGGCGTACATTAAGTACTCCGCAATGACGAAGGTTGAAGGGGAACGAAGCAGATGGACGTTATTCTTTGTAATTTTATGGTGGGTGTAGCTCAGTTGGTTAGAGCGCAGGATTGTGGCTCCTGAGGCCGAGGGTTCGACCCCCTCTACTCACCCCATAAATTAAAAACCCGAAGCAGAACCGTTAAAATTAGTGGTTCTGTTTCGGGTTTTTTATTATTCCACGGTATGTCCTACATGGGGACAAAATTGTTGGCTTGCCAGTAGTCCTCCTTGAGGCTGTCAAGTTCTTGGGCAAAGCCGTCGTAGTGACCCTGTTCCCACTCGACAAGATGGTTGAAGAAAGCTTTAACTTCAGGATTGTCGGATTCGTTGGCGCACTGCCGGTAGAAGTTTACAGCATTAAGCTCAAGTTGCATACCGACGCTTAAAGCACTGATTTCGAAATGGCTCTGTTTGATGCGAGCTTTCAGCTGAGGGCTGAAAATTGGGCCGCTGATATCGGCGTTAGAGTCAGCCGCCAACGGTGCTGAGAAGTTGAAATCGCCGGTTTCCAGAACGCTGCTGTACTGTTTTTTTAGATAGTTGAAGTGGAGTAGCTCCTCTTCTGCAAGTCGCTTGAAGGTTGCTTTGCCCTGTGGGTCTTCAGTTGTTGTTGCGGCATTGTTGTAGAAGTGGTGACCGGTCATTTCGGCTTCCATGGCGGTTTTTAAAGCGGCCAGTATCTTTTCATTGGCTGTAGTCATAATCAAACTCCTTATGCTTTTTAGGGGTCTCGAACTTTGTGTTTCAAATACACCTTTTATGAGAGGTTAAACATGATATTTTTTATCCTGATTTAAGGTCTTTGTCAACAATTTTGTCAATTATTTTTGTCAAAAGAGCACAAACCCATCAAAACCACCTGCCTTCTTTGCTGACTTTGTGCCGAATTTGACTTTCATCATCCGGTCTGCTAGGGTCAATGGCTTATTTTAATGGTTGTGATGTTCAGATTCTCATAACTATCCTGGAGTGTTAATGAAGATTGTTATTTCCGGTTCCGGTGAAGTTGGTTTCCATCTGGCCGAGCAGCTGGTGACCAGCCACCAGGACGTGGTTCTGATTGAAAAAGATCCGCTCAGGGCGAAATTTGTCGCCGATCATCTTGACTGTATGGTGGTTCAGGGCGAGGGCAGCAATCCCGAAACCCTGGCTGAGGCCGGGGTTGATGGGGCCGATACCTTTATTGCCGTCTCCAACCTGGATGAGGTTAATATCGTCTCCTGTCTGGTGGTTGCCAATGAGTTCGAGGTCAAGACCAAGATCGCCAGAGTACGCAGTATTCAATACCGGCGCAGTGGTATCTTGAACAACTCGCTGCTCGGGATTGATTATGTCGTCAATCCTGAAATCGAGGCGGCTCGGGCGATTATGAATATAGTTGCCCATGGGGCGACCGGCGAGGTTCTGGTTTTTGAGGATACCGACATTCAGTTGCGTAATATTTTTGTTGATGCAGCTTCTCCTTTTCGCGATAAGAGCCTGCGCGAGATTCGCAGCGAGATCCGTTATAATTTTATCATTGCCGGGATCAGCCGGGGTGATGAGGTGATTATCCCATATGGTGATACCAGAATTCTGGAAGGGGATCGGGTCTATATTGTTTCAAGCCATCGCAATATGGAGCGAATCTTTGCCACGGCCGGTCGTTTTCGTCATAAGTTGCATAATGTGGTTGTTGTCGGCGGTGGTAAAATCGGCTGCTATGTCAGTGAGTTTTTGCTCGCCACTGGCCGCAGTGTCAAGATTGTCGAAAAAGATTATAAGCACTGCAAATATCTGGCCGAACGTTTTTCCGATGCCCTGGTTATCAACGAGGATATCTCTGATGAAAAGCTTTTTGATGATGAGCAGCTCCATGCCTCCGATCTGATTGTCACGACAACCCCGGATGAAGCCCTCAATATGCTGACCGCGATCTATGCAAAAAGTCTTGGAATAAAGCGGGTTGTTCCGGTTGTTAACAAATCAAATTACCTGAATATTGCTGACAAACTTGGTATTGATGCGACTGTCAGCCCGAAAGCCAGTTCCGTAAGTGCCATTCTTAAATATGTGCGGCGCGGCAATATTAAACGGGTCCATTCGATTTTCGACGGCAAGGCCGAAGCGATAGAGTTTACCGTCAATCCATCCAGCCGGATCGATGGTAAAATGGTAAAAGAGCTTCAGTTGCCGACCGGTTCTCTGGTTGTTGCCGTTAATCGTCCGCAAGGGTCGAGCAGCAAAAATTTTGTCCCCAACGGTGAGTTTGTTATTCAGTCGGGCGATAATGTAGTTACCTTCGCCAAAGCCGAACAGGTTGATTCATTAGAAGAGCTTTTTCTGCATTAGAGAGCCGCTACAATTAAACGGACTGCATGAATCCTAAAATTGTTTTACGGATTATATCCTATCTTCTTTTGATTGTTTGCGGCTTTATGCTGACGGCAGTTTCCGTGGCCCTTTATTATAGGGAGTTTGCGGTCTCCAAGGCTTTCATTGAGCCGGTTGCGGTGACGGCACTTATCGCCGCTATCTTTCTCTTTGCGACCCGCAGTTCCAGTCGTGGCCAGCCCTCTTTCAAGGATGGTTTTCTTTTTGTCGTCGGCGGTTGGGGCATGGCCGCTCTGATTGGTTCACTGCCTTTTTATCTATCTGGAACGATCCCCTCATTTTGTGATGCCTATTTTGAGGCTATGTCCGGTTTTACAACAACTGGGGCCTCGATCTTGACTGAGATTCAGAGCCTGCCCCGGGCAATCCTCTACTGGCGCTCTTTGACCCACTGGTTGGGTGGTATGGGGATCGTGGTTCTGACGGTTGCGATATTGCCGCTTTTAGGTGTTGGTGGTCTACAGCTGGTTAAGGCCGAAGCTCCCGGGCCGACGGTTGATAAAATTACCCCGCGTATTGCCGAGACGGCCAAGTATCTCTGGTATATATATCTTGGTATGACCGTCGTTGAAACCCTGCTTTTGATGGGTGGTGACATGGATTTTCTCGATGCCTTGACGCATACTTTCGGGACCGTTGCCACGGGCGGGTTTTCAACAATGAATGCCAGTGTGGCTCACTTTGATTCGGCCTATATCGACTGGGTAATCACCTTTTTCATGGTCGCGGCCGGGATGAACTTTGTTCTCCATTTCCGTCTTTTGACCGGCAATTTTCAAACACTTTTTACAAATACCGAATTTAAAGCCTACCTTCTGATTTTTGTCTCTGCGACCTTGATGATCGCTTATAAACTTCAACTTGAAGTTTATCCGGGTTTTTCTGAGGCCCTGCGCTATGCTGCCTTCCAGGTTGCATCAATCTTAACAACTACCGGTTACGCAACAGCAAATTATGAGAATTGGCCCTATATGGCTCAGGCGGTTCTGTTTTTGTTGATGTTTGTCGGCGGTTGTTCGGGTTCGACCGGGGGGGGGATTAAGGTGATTCGGATCGTTACCCTCTTCAAGCAGGCGGTGAATGAGATGAAATATCTGATCCACCCTAAAGCGGTTTTTCCTCTACGTTTTTCCGGCAATGTAGTGCGTAAGAATATTGTCTATGCAATCTCCGGTTTTTTCTTTCTCTATATTACAATTTTGTTACTGGTCACCTTTGTTGTCAGCCTCGCCGGGGTAGACCTCTTAAGTGCTGTATCTACGGCTCTTGCGACCGTTGGCAACATCGGCCCCGGTTTTGGGGTCGTCGGACCAACCGACAATTACGCCCACTTTCCCGACCTTGTCAAATGGGTATTAAGCTTTGCCATGATGGCCGGCCGCCTCGAACTTTACACCGTTTTAGTTCTTTTTACTCCAATGTTCTGGCGGCGTTAGCGAAAAATTGATTGTAACACGAAAAAAAAGGGGGCTCTCTCGATTCATTGTCGAGAGTGCCCCTTTTTAGTATCTATTTAGCAATTGTAAGCGCTGGATCAAATTTCCCAGAAACTATTGGTGACTGTGCGTTTTTTGTTGCCCTTCTTACTTGTTCGGAAAGATATAGACTGAGTTCTCCAAGATTCACAGTTCCATCTCCACTAAAATCAGCATTTCCTTTCAGCCCACTCAAAAGGTAGTGCGTAAAGACACCGTGGCCTCCTCCCCAGTCCCTGCTTTCCTGAGAATATTGGTTGTCTGCAGATGCACTGAAAATTGCAATTCCATCAGATAACTGTCCTAATCTTTGAATACTGGAACTAATAGGGTTTATTTTTATTCCTCGACTAGCTCTACGAGCAATATCAAAAGATTGGCCAACACCTCCGGCATGACATGCGTCGGCTATAACGACGACTTTTCTAGCCTTAATGAAACGCTTTAGGGCAGTCTCAATATCCCACATGGGGAAACCTGTACTGGCAATAGAAGAGTAGTTTGTATCATATGGTAGTAAAAAAAGATTTTCTGGAGAATCTGGGGATTCGGGTGAGCCGTGACCGGCAAAATAGATAATCACCATATCCTCTTCGAGAGCCTGTTTTAGCCACTCATAAAGTGCACTCTTAATATTTTTTCCGCTGGCATCCTGATCCACAAGGAGTTTTACGTGGGAGGGTGAGTATCTTCCACCTCCAGCGGAAATTAACCAGTCATAAAAGGTTTGAGCATCCTTATTTGCGTAGCGAAGTGATGGAATTCTATTGTCTTGATACTCAGAAATACCAATGATGACAGCAAACCTCTGTCCTTCTGATATCCCAGATGGGGTGTACGTAACCATTGGTTTTGTATTATTAGTCGCGATTTTTACTGGTTTGACTGGTGGAGTGAGAGATGAAGAATATTTATCCTCGATCTTCTCACGATAAGCCGAGGTGATGAACACCGGCTCGGCCGGAACATCTCGGTAGTGACCTTTGGTCGTGGTTTTGACCCCGGCTATCTTGTCGATGACGCTGAATCCTTTGACAACCTTAGCGAAGACGGCGTAACCGAAGTCGCGGCTGCCGTGGTCGAGATTACTGTTGTTTTTCAGATTGATAAAGAACTGGCTGGTCGCACTGTTGATCTGCGATGTACGGGCCATTGAGAGGGTAGCCCTTAAATTGCGCAGGCCATTATCCGCTTCATTTTTGATTGGAGCATTATTATTCTTTTTATTCATTTCGGCATCAAAACCTCCGCCTTGGAGGACAAAACCCGGAATGACACGATGAAAAATGGTGCCGTTGTAGAACCCGGCATCGACATAATCCAGGAAATTTTTCACAGTGATCGGAGCCTTTTCAGGGTAGAGTTCAATTACCATGGTTCCCATGCTGGTTTCCATGACCACCCGGGGATTGTCGTCCGTCGCCTCGGAAACCGTCGGCAGCCCCGTTGAAAAAGCCATAAAAAGTCCACTCAATAATAAAAGTTTCATTGCCAGCATAAATTCTCTCCCTTTAAATCCATTTTTGCAGGGCGGCAATAATCTTGCCGGCCTGTTCCCTGTTTGAAATGTTGAATTTCGACTGCGGCATATAGTTGCCTTTTACCTTGCGGTAGCGGCGAATTGTAAACATATCTTTGCCGAAATCCTCTATTTTTTTATCCCACTGCTGGTAGCGAAAGACAATTGTCGTCCAGGCTCCTCGGGTTAAGACCTCCTTGTCAAGTTCTTTGACGATGAGCTGGCCATCCTCTTCATAGTTTAAGCTAATCTCATCAATCGTTTCAGCCATCGATTTACTCCTGTTATTTGCGCTGCTTTCGGGTTCACGCGACAGTAAACCGCCGCTCTTATTAACACTTACTATTAAATCATTTCTAACGTTTTCAAAATTAATTTGTTTTTTACGCCACTTTGACTTGCTTTTACTGACCACTGACCACTGTTTTACAGCAAATTGCTGGCCAGATCAGCCAGTTCCGAGCGTTCCCCTTTCTCAAGATTGATATGGGCGTAGAGATTTTCTCCCTGCATCTTGGCGATGATATGGCTCAAACCGTTTGAATGGCTGTCGAGATAGGGGTGGTCGATTTGAAAGATGTCTCCGGTAAAGATGATCTTGGTATTTTCGCCGGCTCGAGTGACGATCGTCTTGACTTCGTGCGGGGTCAGATTCTGGGCTTCATCAACAATAAAGAAGATCTTTACCAGGCTGCGGCCGCGGATGTAGGATAGGGCCGAGATGACCAGTTTTTCATCCTCTAGAAGATCTCTGAAATGGGGCGCATTCTTGCCCTCCCGGTTTTGAGACTGAATGACGCCGAGATTATCGAAAAGAGGTTGCGTGTAGGGTGATATCTTGGAACTGATATCGCCGGGCAGATAACCGATATCTTTGTTGCTTAAAGGGACAATCGGGCGGGCCAGATAGATCTGGCGGTAGAGGTTGCGCTGTTCAAGACCGGCGGCCAGGGCGAGCAGAGTCTTGCCGGTTCCGGCTTTGCCTGAGATCGTTACCAGGGCTATCTCGGGGTTGAGCAGGGCATCTAAGGCAAAGATCTGTTCAGCGTTGCGCGGGACGATCCCTGAGACCGCTCTTTTTTCGACCTTGTTGATTGTCTTCTGGTTGCCGTTATAGGTAGCCAGGGCCGATTTGTTGGCGGAGCGCAAAATCATGTATTCGTTGGGTTTCAGGGGCTTATTTAAGGGGATTTCGGCAAGGCTGAGATCCCCTTCATCAGAGTAGATTTTGTCAATGAGCTCATCGGCAACTTCTTCGATTTCCCGGGTGCCGGTGTAGAGGGTCTTGAGATCCTTGATATGGTCACTGGTGTAATCTTCGGCCAGCAGGCCAACCGCTTTGGCCTTCATGCGCAGGTTAACATCTTTGGTCACCAGGATGACCTTCAGGTTCTGGTTCTGCCGGGTGATGATGAAGGCGAGATTGAGGATGTGGTGATCTTTCTTGAGTGGGCTGAAGCTCGCTTTAATTTCGGGAGCCATCTCTTCATCAAGGCGGATACTGATTTTGCCGAGGCCGGGGCCGATCCTTATTCCACTGTTAAAAATGGCGTCGCCGCAAAGTTCATCCAGGGTTCTGACAAACTTACGAGCATGATAGTTGATGATCTCGTTGCCGCGTTTGAAATTGTCGAGTTCTTCGAGAACCGTAATCGGAATAATTATATCATTGTCGTCAAAGTGGCGTAGCGAGTCGCTGTCATGCAGGATAACGTTGGTATCAAGAACGAATATCTTTTTTTCTTGAGACTTGGTCTCTACCATCATCACTCCTTCAAGAAAGTCTGGATTTCAAGTGAATTATGAACTCTGAACTCCGAACTCTGAACCGGAGTCATCACTTTTTACGGCCTCTTATAAGGCCGTAAAAGGCACCCACCACCCCGCCGGTAAGATGGGCAAATTGAGAAATATTATCTTTGCCCAGTGAGCCGTACAACTCATTGCCGAGATAGAGGATGGCTACCAGGATCAGGGTTAATGGGATTTCGCCGGCCCGAATATTGGCACAGGAACTCAACAGAATCAGCATAAATACGATACCGCTGGCCCCGAGCAGACCGGTGTTGAAAAAGAGGGCGTTGAGCAGGGCTGTAAGCAGAGCGGTTATCAGAATCATCTCCAACATGAGACCGGAACCGAATTTTTCCTCATTGATTGGGCCGATCAGGAGTAGCAGAGAGAGGTTGGCACTTAAATGAGCGAAGCTGCCATGGCCAAAAATATAGGTGAAAAATTGGATGTAGTGGAGCGGCGATGAACTGTGTAGGCCCGGATATGCGGTAAAGAAGGTCTGTGTGGTCGCACCATTGGTAAGTTGGTGGGCCCCCATGGCGGCACAGCACATAAGTGCCAGAGTCAGGGTGACCGGGGCATTATAACGAATTTTCATGATCGTTAAAATAGGGGTTGGAGTAAACCTTGTCAAGAGGATTTTCCCCGCGTCTTGATTTTCCTCTAACATGGAACCAAACTTATTTTGTCGGCTTCTTTGAAGGCGACTTGCTTGACGATCTCTCATCTTTGGGTGTATGGATGGTTTATCTGATGGTTTATCTGATGGTTTATCTGAACTGCTTGCTACAGGAGAGTTAATGAAAAATGAAAGCGTGGCAAACTTCGCCGCACATTGTCAGAATGGCCGACGCCTGGAACTTGATTTTCTCTTGCAGGAGCTGCAGCGAGATGGATTGATTGGGGTTGATGACGTCGAGCGTTGTCGGCGTTCGGCCCAAATCAAAAGACGGGCACCGCTACAACCTCTGGTTTTGATCGGAGCAATGAAAATTGAGGATCGGCGTTCGCCGGGCGGGGTGATTTCACTTGAATCTCTGACCTCCTGGCTGGCCGCCAAATCCGGCCTCTCATATCAGCAAATCGATCCTTTAAAACTTGAGGTCCACGCCATTACCGGTCTCAACCTTCCTATGGCCTACCTTGAACGTTTCAATATAATGCCGGTTAAAGTGACAAACGATCGGGTGGTAATGGCGACGTCTGAACCCTTCGTTGATGAATGGGTTAAAGAGCTTAGCCAGGTCTTAAAGAAAAAGGTTGAGCGGGTGATTGCCAATTCTGTCGATATCCAGCGGTACCGGCAAGAGTTTTTTGCACTGGCCGAATCGGTTAAGGGTGCCAGCGATGGCCGGGTCAGCCCTTCACAGATCTCAGATTTTGAACAGTTGGTGACCTTGGGCCGGGCCGGTCGGCTTGATGCCAGTGATCAGCACATTGTTCATATTGTTGATTGGTTGTTGCAGTATGCCTTTAACCAGAGAGCCAGTGACATCCATCTCGAACCCCGGCGCGAGAGCGCCAATATTCGTTTCCGTATCGATGGTGTTCTCCACCATATTTACCAGGTGCCGCAGAATGTGATGAATGCGGTGACCAGCCGTATTAAAGTTTTGGGGCGCATGGATGTTGCCGAAAAGCGCCGTCCTCAGGATGGCCGCTTAAAGACCGTTACCCCGAATGGTGATGAGGTTGAGTTGCGCCTTTCGACGATGCCGACCACTTTTGGTGAAAAACTGGTGATGCGTATATTCGACCCCGAAGCCTTGAAGAAATCTTTTCAGGAACTTGGTTTCAGTGATGAAGAGTTAAAAACCTGGCGGGGCATGGTCGAGCGGCCGCACGGTATTATCCTGGTTACCGGCCCGACCGGTTCGGGGAAAACCACAACTCTCTACTCTACCTTGAAACATCTCGCCCGTCCCGAACTCAATGTCTGTACAGTCGAAGATCCAATTGAGATCGTCGACCCCAAACTTAACCAGATGCAGGTCCAGCCCGCCATCGATGTCACTTTTGCCAGTGGAGTTCGCACCCTTTTGCGCCAGGACCCCGATATCATCATGGTTGGTGAGATCCGCGATCTTGAAACCGCAGAGATTGCTGTTCAAGCCTCCTTGACCGGGCACCTCGTGCTCTCAACCCTGCATACCAACGACTCCGCAACTGCGGTTACTCGCCTTCTTGACCTGGGGGTCTCCGATTTCTTAATTCAGGCGACTCTGCTCGGGGTTACAGCTCAGCGCCTGGTTCGAACTCTCTGCCCTTTTTGCAAAAAACCCGGCCCCGTAGAGGAGCGCATCTGGCAACTTTTGACAGCGCCCTGGAAGATCAAGCCGCCGGAGAATATCTACCAGGCCGTCGGTTGTTCCGAATGTCGTCGTACCGGCTATCTCGGTCGCAGCGCTATCTTTGAGATAATGCTGGTTACCCCTGAACTCTCAGAACTGATTAACTCATCCATAACTCTCGAAGCTTTGCGCCGCCGATCGATAGATGACGGCATGCGCCCCTTGCGTTTAAGTGGAGCCAACGCTGTGGTTGCTGGTCTTACCACCCCCGAGGAGGTCTTTAAGGTCGCTCCGCCACCGCGTAACCTGGAGAATCTGAAGAGCTGATACCCACGCTTGACAAACCAGACTGGAAAATATATATCATAGCGATCGGAACTATTACTGATAACGTTTCAACGAAAAAGGAGTTTGCCATGTTCAGGAAAATCTCGTCTCCATCATCTTTAGTACTGTTATTAGTCGCTCTTTTTTTATTTGCAACGACTACCACTGTCTTTGCCGAAAAGAGGGGTAGTGATCTTCGCCAGGCGCCATCACCTAATGGTTATGTCCAGCGTTGTGAGGTGCCGTACTGCATAAGTGACTATGGTTTCGAAACAGGCCTTCATATCGTTGCCGACTGGACAGATGATGTGAGTATTACTTTTCGGTTTTTTAACGGGGGCACAACTTATGATACTAATACTGTAACCATCGGCCCGGAAGGGTGGACAGGCTATGCCAGCAGTCTTTTGTCGCCAGGGGTTTCGTTGCGCTATCCCACCCTGATTTATGCATATTGGAATGATCCCGGGGAAGGTTATGAAGGCGAGCTCTTCTGGATAACTCAGTTTATCTTTACCAATTCAGGATTCAGTCACCAGACCTTTACTTCACACACCTATGGTGAATTAGTCTTGTATTAGACGCTTAACCTGTTAAAAAAAAGGCGTATCACTGGTTTTGAAATCAGTGATACGCCTTTTTTTTTCTTGACTTAGATTGGGTCAGTTATCGGGACTCTTTTTAAAGTTGACTAACTGGCTGGCAAACAGGGATAAGAGGCTCATGGCGGCGCCGGCCAGAAAAACCAGACGATAGTCGATCATCCAGATCAGGCCACCGATGGCCGGTAGGACGACTGCTGAGATATGGTTAATGGTAAAGCCCACTGCCATGGTCGATGCAATATCCTCGGGGGCCCCAATTTTTTGAAAGTAGGTCCGGATGGCAATGGCAAAATTAAAAAAGATATGATCGAGAATATAGAGGATGGCAATGCCCGCTTTGTTCTGTACCAGAGCATAGCCAATGAAGATCAGGACCAGGCTTCCGTATTCCAGCGAAAGAATCCTCCTTTCACCAAAGTGAATTATGGCTTTGCCGATCAAGGGGCTCAGATAAAAATTTATGATGTTGTTGAGTAGGAAGAGAACGGCAATCTCGCGAACCGAAAAGTGAAAATTTTTCACCATCAGAAAAACTGCAAAAGCGATAAATATCTGCCGGCGGGCACCCGACATAAAGGTTAAAAAATAGAAAAGCCAATATTTTTTCTTAAATACCATCTTTTTGTGTTGGGGGGCTAAGCTCTGATCCACTGGTTGCTGCAAGAAACCCCATGCTCCCATCAAACCGATAAGGCCGCCGATAATCAGGTAAATGTGTTGGTAGCTGAAAAAGGGTTGAGCGACAAAGATGAAGATGCCGACCATAATATTTGAGGCTGCGGCATAGCGTCGCTGGCTGCCGAAAACCAATGGTGATTTATATTTGTCGAAATATTGTAAAGTCAGTGACTGATTGGTTGTTTCATAATAATGGAAGCCGGAACTCATGATCAGAGTCGTAAAAATCAGCCCGCCATAGCTTGGAAAGAGACCGGTTGCAGCCACCCCTGTTCCTAAAAATAGTATTGAGAGAGCCGAAAGATGGTGTTCTTTTATGAAGAGGATAAAGTAGACCGTCAGCAGGGCAAGAAAACCGGGAATCTCCCTGACTGATTGGATAATGCCTACCTGAGCCCCATCGATTCCGGCCATCTCAACGGCGAAGTTATTGAAAAGCGTTCGCCAGGCCTGTAGTCCTACGGTTGAAGCGATCGTCAGGACGATCAGATAACGGTACATGGGGTTAATTGAAATGTTTTTCATTAATGCCTGTTGGGTTATGATTTTGGTTTGAGAATGGAGCATGAAGTAGCAGAAAAAAGAGTTTCGGTCTATCGTCAAAACCACTACTCTCCAGTGAGATAATTGTAACTCGGGACATTGGACTATTTTCTTCCACTTATTACGCAAAAATTGCGATATTTAGTCGTGCCTTGCCCAGACCGTCGCAACTTTCTGGAGAAATTTACGCCC
>JANTGZ010000012.1 GCA_024762675.1 Thermodesulfobacteriota bacterium
CGCCGCCGGAGCTTCCCGGAATGCGTCTGCAGGTCTTCCCGCTGCCCGATGACAATCCGAGCCGCGAGGCTTTCAAGATTATCTCAAGTTTCAAACCGATCGATTTCAGTTTTCTCAAGGTTCCCGACGGCCGGATTTTCGCCGGTGCCGCCGCCACCGAGCTAAAAAAAGTACTTAATGTTTTGAAAAAAGCGCCCGCATTCAGTGAAGTAACCCTTCCCTACCTGGTCGGCACAGGCTGCAAATAGCCGACGCCGGTAAACCCTGTTTTTGTTCTTCCCGGCATCAGCCGATTTGGCTCCTTAATCCTTAAGGAGCTCTCAATTACAACCCCTCCACCCTTGACAGCAAAAGATTTGCCACTAATTTAAATGAGGACGGCAGACTTGTATAAACAGAGTTTGCCCAACAGAATATTAAGGAGGTTTCCCATTATGGATACAAGCAAATTTACGCAAAAAACCCAGGAAGCGGTGGCTGCAGCTCAGGAGCAGGCTCTTCGACGCCACCACCAGCAAATTGACGCTGAACATCTGGCACTGGCTTTAATCCAGCAACCGGAAGGTTTGGTTCCCCGCCTGCTTGAAAAAATCGGTATTGCTCCGGAGGCAGTTGAAAAAGCTTTAGAAGAGCAGTTGAGTAAAATTCCGGCGGTGACCGGGGCCGGTGGCGGGCAGCTCTATATGAGTTCACGCCTGGGCCAGTTTTTTGTTAAAGCTCAGGATGAAGCCAAACAATTTAAAGATGAATATGTCAGCGTCGAGCATCTGCTACTGGCGATGGTCTCAAATGCCAAAGACTCTTTGGCAACACTCCTACAGAAATTTGGCATCAACCGTGAAAAGCTTCTTTCCGTCTTGACCGAGGTTCGCGGCCACCAACGCGTCACTTCGCAGAACCCGGAAGAAACCTATCAGGCCCTGGAGAAATACGGTATCGATTTGACCAAAGCCGCAGCCCAGGATAAACTTGACCCGGTCATCGGCCGCGATGACGAAATCCGCCGCGTCATTCAGGTACTGTCGCGCCGGACCAAAAATAATCCGGTCTTAATCGGTGAACCCGGCGTCGGGAAAACTGCCATCGTCGAAGGACTGGCCCAACGTATCTTTGTCCAGGACGTTCCCGAAAGTTTAAAATATAAACGACTGATTTCGCTCGACATGGGCGCCTTGATCGCCGGTGCCAAATTTCGCGGCGAGTTTGAAGAGCGATTAAAAGCCGTCCTCAAGGAAGTAAAAGAGGCCCAGGGCAATGTTATTCTCTTTATAGACGAGCTCCATACCGTAGTTGGAGCCGGAAAAACCGAAGGCTCGATGGATGCCGGCAACCTCTTGAAACCGATGCTGGCCCGAGGTGAACTTCATTGTGTCGGGGCCACAACTTTAAATGAGTATCGCCTCTATATTGAAAAAGATGCGGCCTTAGAGCGCCGCTTCCAACCGGTCACCGTTGACCAACCTACGGTCAGCGATACGATCTCAATTTTACGTGGTTTAAAAGAGCGTTACGAAGTCCATCACGGTATCCAGATCAAAGATACGGCCTTAGTCGCCGCTGCGGTTCTCTCGCACCGCTATATCAGTGACCGTTTTCTTCCCGACAAGGCAATTGATCTGGTCGATGAAGCCGGTGCCCGCCTGCGCACCGAGATCGACAGTATGCCAAGTGAACTTGATGAGGTAACCCGAAAAATCATGCAGCTTGAGATCGAGCGCGAAGCCTTAAAGAAAGAGCGCGACAAGGCCTCCCGCCAACGCCTCGAAAAACTCGAAAAAGAGATCGCCGACTGGCAGGCAAAAAGCAAAACGATGATGGCTCGCTGGCAGCTCGAAAAAGATCAGATCGGCAAACTCAGAGAGATCGGCAAGGAGATTGAAACGGTTAAACTCGAGGTCGAAAAAGCCGAACGTGACTATGACTTAAACAGAGCCGCCGAACTGAAATATGAACGTCTGACGAAACTCGAAAAAGAGCGCGAGACGGCCCAGCAATCGATCACCAAAAGCCAGGCCGACGGTGGCAGCCTCCTAAAAGAGGTAGTCAACGAGGAGGATATCGCCGCCATCATCAGCCGCTGGACCTCAATTCCGATCAGTAAATTACTACAGGGTGAACGTGACAAGCTGATCCGTTTAGGTGACCATCTACATGAAAGAGTAATCGGTCAGGAAGATGCAGTCAAAGCGGTCGCCGATGCTGTAGTCCGGGCCCGGGCCGGAATTAATGACCCCCAAAAACCTTTAGGAAGTTTTATTTTCTTAGGTCCGACCGGAGTCGGCAAAACTGAACTCGCCCGGGCGCTGGCCGAATTTCTCTTTGATGACGAAAACAATATGACCCGAATTGATATGTCTGAGTATATGGAGAAACATGCGGTCTCCCGGCTGATCGGAGCGCCGCCCGGCTATATAGGTTACGACGAAGGTGGCCAACTTACTGAAGCGGTGCGCCGCAAACCCTACTCGGTCATTCTTTTCGACGAGATTGAAAAGGCACACCACGATGTTTTCAACATTCTCCTCCAGGTTTTAGATGACGGCCGCCTGACCGACTCCCATGGCCGGGTCGTCGATTTTAAAAATACCGTAATTATTATGACCTCCAATATCGGCAGCCACCATATTCTTGAAAACCTCCAGGAAGAGGAGTCGGAGAACAGTTTCAAGACGATGCGCGAGATGGTTTTAAATACTCTCAAAGCCCAATTTCGACCCGAATTTCTCAACCGGGTCGATGATATTATCGTCTTTCACGCCTTAAAACGCGATGACCTGGAAGAGATTGTTACGATTCAGCTGGCATTTCTGGAAAAGCGTCTGGCCGAAAAAGAGATCAAGCTTGAGCTTGAGCCCGCCGCCATAACCTTCATCGCCGATACCGGCTACGACCCGGCTTATGGTGCCAGACCCTTAAAAAGAGCCCTGAAGAACTACCTCGAGACCCCGTTGGCTTATGAAATCATGGAAAACAAGGTAAAAGAGGGAGATGTTGTAAAGGTTGGAGTTGGGGTTGAGGGGGATAAACTTGAGTTCACAGTTTAAGCTATTACCAATGAAGTTTGAATTCTAAACTTTTTATGGTGCAAAATAGCCAAAAATTTTTCTTGGCCACGAAAACACACGAAAGATCACAAAAATTTCGTGTGTTTTCGTGTACTTTTGTGAAAAAACGAAAAAAAAGCGCAGAAATACGGGGTCAGACCCCCTATTTCCTCTCTATTTCTCACCATTTCTCTTAAACCAGCCGGCCGAGAAATCCGGTAGCCGGCATCAATCTGATATTATGTCTGTCAACAACATCATCCTGACTGCCCATATCAATCTGCAACGCTTCTGCCTGCGGAAATCTTTCTTTGAGATATTTTAACGACCGGTTGGAGTTGCGCCGCGATTTTTTACACTCGATAAACTGCAGCGGCTGGCCCTCTTCCAAAATCACAAAATCGACTTCCCGGCGATCTACATCGCGGAAATAACGCAATTGAAGATCCCGCCCTTCACTATCCTGAAGAAAATGACACCATTTAAGCAGGTGGCAGGCCACCAGATTTTCTAAACGGGCACCGGGGTCTTTAACTACAGTCCAATCAGCATGGTAATGTTTAGCCTCCTTCTTAACGGCTCTTATACCCGGGCTGCCAAAAGGGTAAATTCTGAAGATCATATAGAGATTTTCTAAAATTTGTACCCACCTTGCAACCGTCTGATGAGCTACCTGGAGATCCTCGCGTAAACTGTTAAGCGATAGCGGCGCCCCGACCAGCTCAGGCAGTCGTAAAACCAGCTGCTGAACCAAAGCGATATCCTTGACAGTTTCAAGATCCTGCAAATCCTCAACTACCAATCGAGTACGATATTCCCGACTCCAGCGCCGGGTCTCCTTTTCTGAAGCCATAAAGAAGGGCTCCGGAAACCCACCGTAGTTGAGCAGGTTTTCAAGATCGCCGGAAGAGGTTCCTTCAATTTCAGCAAAAGAGAGTGGATGGAGACGATAAAAATGATATCGCCCCTGCAGTGAATCACCACCGTAACGATAGTGGTCAAGCCGGGCACTGCCGGTAACCATGATTCGCAAGTGCTCTCCCCGCTTGTCATAGAGACCTTTGACAATCTGACGCCAGCGGGAATATTTGTGAATCTCATCTAAAACCAGCATCCCCTCTCCGGCCGGAAACCGGGATTCAATTATTTTCTCACGATCTTCACCAAAATCCCAGTTCAGATATCTGGTTTTGATATCCTGTCTCGCCTTTTGCAATAACTTTTTGGCTATGGTCGTCTTCCCACTCTGACGCGGGCCCGCCAAAAAAACCATCTTTTTCTGCAAATCGTCACTAACAACAGACTCAAGATAACGCCTTTTCACTTCCATTTTAAACCACACCTTAAAAAACTCGCTATTTTTTTGTAGTGCAGTTTAAAATAACAGCGATAAAATGTCAATAAGGATTGAGGAAGGAAAAAAGGACTTAGCGAGTGACAGGGCAATTTGCCTGAGGCAAAAACCCACTAAGGATATGGCTTGTCATCTGAAACTTCTAAACAAGGCGGGTCACCTGCTTATTAATCAATACAAAAAATATACTGCGGAAAGAAGCCGGATTTGGAGGCGGAAAAAAAGTTGACGATCGTTTGGCCGCAGTCCTCCTGAAGAAAGTTTTCAAACAACTTGATGATGAAATCTTAAACAGCGTCGACACCCTGCCGTCACGCATCCTGGGCCAACCTCACACAGGATTTTCCCTGGCCCTCCCGGCCGAAGAGATCAGAAACCTCCGCCAGGGCTACAACCGGATCGCAATTGCAAGAAAACCATAAAGGGTTGACCAAGAAAGCAATGAAAAAAGCAACATTCCCCACAGAGCTCTGTGGTTCAATATGAAGTTCATATTGGTAAATGACCAGCCCTACGACCTCATCTGGTCGGCCGGTTTCTTCGACTATCTCGAAAACAAAAAGTTCATCTTTTAAGTACAAAAAAGTCAAGACAATCTTTACTTACAGGTAAAAATTGTCAGGTGCAGGTCGAGAGAGAGGGCTGGTAGCGCAAAGCGACTTATCAACTTCGCAAATTATAACCTCTGCGCAGCAAGCACAAGGCCCAGAACGAGCTCAAAACAAAAAAAACAGCCCCAACACAAATACTGGTAAGCACCGAGACCTCGGAGACCCCGAGACAAGTAAAGCGAAAACCGTCAACCAGATAGAAGAAGGGATTAAAATGGGATGCCCGCTGCCAGAAGGTCGGCAGATCAGAGATCGAAAAAAAGACTCCGCTTAAAAATGAGAAGGGGACAATGACAAAATTCTGAAAGGCCGAGATATGGTCCCATTTATCGGCAATGATCGCCGATACCAGCCCCAGTGCCCCGAGTGAACCACAGCAGAAAAACACCAGGAGAAGAGCAAAGAGAGGGTGACTCAAAGGCACTACAGCAAAGTAACAGGAAGCCAGCCAGACGCCGATACCCACCAACAACCCGCGCGCTACAGCGGCTCCAACGAAAGCCAGATAGAATTCAAAATCGGAGATCGGAGCCAACAAAATAAAGATAACATTACCGTTCATGCGCGCCTGGAAAAGGCTTGATGAGCTGTTAGCGAAAGCGTTCTGGAGCATCGCCATAACCATCAGCCCAGGAACCAGAAAGGTCAGATAATTAACCCCCGGCAACATCTCTCGACTGCTGGAGATAACCGAGGAGAATATCAAAAGATATAAAAGTACGGTTATCACCGGGGTTAAAATTGTCTGGATAGAGACTTTAAGAAAACGCCAGACCTCACGGGCAAAAAGGATATAGAGACCATAAAAGTTAGGCATGGTTATTTGCCTCCGTCACTTCGGTATAGACCTCGGTCAATCCCGGTTCATGAATCCGAAGATCAGAGAATTTCACACCGGTCTGCTCCAGAGCCGCTAAAACTTCGCCGATATGATCATGTTCTCGATGCAGCCGCAAAAGGAGCTCGCCCTGAGGCGCTGCTTGTCTTTTCGCCTCCAAGACATCCGGCAACACCACGGTGCTCTCCGGCATAAGCTGCAAACGCAGCTGGCGCCAGGAGTAGCGGCTCAACAATTCATCTTTGGGGGCTAAGGCAACCAGCCGGCCGCGATCAAGGATGGCGATCTTTTCGCACATGCTCTCGGCCTCTTCTAGATAGTGGGTGGTTAAAATTATCGTATGACCTTTGGCATTGAGACCGCGAATGAAACTCCAGAGCTGAGCTCTTAACGCAACATCGACTCCGGCTGTTGGTTCATCAAGGATAACCACCGGCGGTCTATGAACCAGGGCCTGGGCAACCAGAACCCGACGTTTCATGCCCCCGGAGAGATGATTCATCGTTGTATCAATTTTATCTTCCAGATCTAAAGCAACAATAAGTTCATTAAGCCAGGGACGATTTTCTTTGCCCAGACCAAAATAACCGGACTGCAGGGTCAACATCTCGCGGACCGTAAAAAACGGGTCGTAGGCCAGCTCCTGGGGTACCACCCCAAGCTGGTGCCGCGCCTTGCGCCATTGCCGACGCACATCACAACCTAAGACAGCGGCCCGGCCAGAGGTTGCCCGCGTCAACCCGGCCAAGATATTGATCAAGGTCGATTTGCCCGCTCCATTAGGTCCTAAAAGGGCAAAAAAAGCCCCTTCCGCAATTGTCAAACTGACTTCAGAAAGGGCCTTGAGCGAACCATAATCTTTACTCAAACCATCTATACTTACAGCATCCATAAGAACTTCAAAAAAATAATATTCACTTGACAAAAAAACTAAAAATAGAGTATTTTCCGCTTTCGGTTCGCCCTTTACAAGCCCCGCCAAACAACCCGAAAAGAGATGTAAAAACTAACTAAGAGTGCACAACAGGGCCCGTCCGCAAAAAAACTTTCTAATCCTCTTTTCTTATTCTCTACGATCTCTTCACAAAGAGATAAACGGGGCAAAATAGCAGCATCTTCACATAAAGGAGATAACATGAACAGCGACAGACATCAAGACTCGACTGAAATAACTGAGCTAATTCTCAAGGCCGCCGAAAATGCCCGAGCTGAAATCGGCGTTGTCACTAAACAACCAACCACTGGTAAAGCAGCCAAATGGCCAATCGACTGCAATATCGGTCCCGGCCTTGAAGGTGCTATCGCCTGCGAATCTAAAGTCGGCTATGTCAATGGTACGGATGGCCTGCTCTCCTACCGGGGCTACGACATTTTCGAACTCTGCGCCTATTCAACCTACGAAGAGGTCTCTTTTTTACTCCTGCATGGCCACCTGCCGAACTCGACCGAGCTCAAAGAGTTTGAGCAGAAGCTGGTCAACTACCGACACATGAACAAGACCCTGCGTCTTTTAATGAGTTTTCCGGTCGAAGAGATGAATGCCATGGCCGCCCTGCGTATGGGTACCATTTTCATGCGCCAGGAATTTACCGATATTGACCGTGAACAGGCAAAACCCGATTTAAGTGATGCCATCAGCGCCGATGAAGACTCAATCGGTATGGAGACCAAACCGAGTGGTGAACAACGCGCCATCTATGAGTTCAAAAAGAAGAAAAAACGCCGTAAAAAGAAAGACTCAGACCTGGATGATGCCAGCGGGCTTGAAGCCTGCTATCACCTGATTGCCGGAGTCCCAACCATTACTGCGGCCATTACCCGTCTCCGCCATGGTTTGATGCCTTTTGAACCTTCAAATGAGTTAAGCCATGCCGCCAACCTCTTCTACATGATGAACGGCCGCCGCCCGACCGCAATTGAGGAACGGGTTTTGGACGTTGCCCTGATTCTCCATGCCGACCATGGCATGAATGCCAGCACCTTCGCCTCAATGGTGGTGGCCTCAACCATGTCTGACATCTATTTCTCGGTCGGTTCCGGCATCGCCGCCCTTAACGGCCCCTTACATGGCGGTGCCAACGAACGGGTTTTACATACGTTGCGCGAAGTCGGCAGCCCGGACAATGCTGAAGCCTGGGTAAAAAAGTCACTGGCTGAGAAAAAGAAGGTTCCCGGTTTCGGACACCGTGTCTATAAAACCTACGATCCCCGAGCCCGGATTTTAGGACCACTCGCCAAATTCCGTTGCCTCGGTTGCAAAGCTGACATCCAGAACCTGATCAGTACAGCTGAACAGCTTGAACAGGAGGTTGTCGGCTCCCTGGCCCAGGAGAAGAAGATCTTTCCCAATGTCGACTACTATTCAGGGGTTGTCTACACCCGCTTAGGTATCGACCCATCCATGTTTACACCGCTCTTTGCCGTCAGCCGGGTCGCGGGCTGGACCGCCAGGGTTCTGGAGTATATGCATAACAACCGAATCTTCCGCCCCCGGGCCCTCTACACCGGTAAATTCAACCAGGTTTTCAAACAGGTCGATGAACGCTGAAGCAACCACTACGGTACGCTATGAACTGGAACAACGGGAAAGGAGCCTTCTGGCTCCTTTCGCCGCTTTCAGCGCCGACTCCCTCGGTCGCAAGCAACCGGAAACGGAGTGCCGCTACCGCATGACCTACCAACACGATCGCGACCGCATAATCCACTCTAAAGCGTTTCGCCGGTTAAAATATAAAACCCAGGTTTTTCTGGCTCCCAGCGGTGACCACTACCGAACCCGCCTGACCCACACTTTAGAGGTCGCCCAGATCGCCCGTACGATTGCCAAGGCTTTATTTTTAAATGAAGATCTGACAGAAGCGATCGCCTTAGGCCATGACCTTGGTCATACCCCTTTCGGTCATGCTGGAGAGGCCGTCCTAAACCGGCTACATCCTGGTGGTTTCAACCATTTCCAACAGAGTTTACGGGTCGTTGAAATTCTCGAAAAAGAGGGTGCGGGACTCAATTTAAGCCTTGAAGTGCGGGATGGCATTATCAAACACTCAAAAGGTAAGGGCAAGATCCTCTCACCGGCCCTGGAACATACTGCGATTACCCTTGAAGGACAAATTGTCCGCCTGGCGGACATCATCGCCTACGTCAATCACGATCTCGACGATGCCATTCGGGCCCAGACCATCAAGGCTGAACAAATCCCGAAAGAGTGTCAGAAAATTCTGGGCGACAGCCATCCCCAACGTATCAACACCATGGTTACCGACATTATAGACGAAAGCCGAAACAATCCCGGTTCCCTGAAGATCTCGGCAGAGGTTCTCGAAGCGATGACCGGGTTACGTTCTTTCCTCTTTGCCAATGTCTATGAGAGCCCAGCGGTCTACAGCGACTTCATCAAGGCCAGTCGACTGCTCGAAGAGATCTACAACTATTTCCAGAATCACCCTCATGAGCTCAGAGAAGAGTATTATCCCGGCTACCTTGACAACTGTAACTTCATTGACAACCTGCGCGACTTCATCGCCAGCATGACCGATCGCTACGCCTTCTCTCTCTATGAAAAGCTTTTTCTACCGCACCCCTGGAACATCAAGTAAGATTAATTTGAAAACTAACAAACTCCCCTGGAAAAACAATACTCATGACTGAAGAGAGAGAACCAACAAATTCCCCTTTTGCACTACTGGAAAACCTCGACGAAGATGAAAAGTACTTTTTACAGATAACCGCGCTTTTGGACAGCAACACCCCGCGCCAGGAGCTCTTTCGCATAATGAAAGCTCTGCAGCAGGTCCCAGGGATTTATCGAAAGTGGGATGCTGAAAAAGCTGCCAACCAGCTGCGCAAACTCCGGCAACTGGAATTGATCGACAATCATAACCGTTGCCACCATCAAATATGTGAAGTGGTTGCCCGCCGGCCGATTGACCGCAGATCTCTGGATCTCTGCCGACAACTGATCCGCTCCTCCTTTATAGACAACCACTCTCCGGCAACCGAGACTCGTGAACTGTGCGCCCGCACTTTAAGAAACTTTCGCCTGGCCCTCTTCAGCCACGACCTTGATGCCTTGCAAAAATATCTGCCGATCTTTTATCGCGCAGCTTATAACCCGCGTTTTCGACATCCCTATGCGGCCCTGACCCTCTACCCTTTTGACCAGCAATGGTTTCTTGAACTACCCCTGCCTCTACAGTTTACGGCGCTTGACGACTGCATTACCCATTCGCTTGAAGATCTGGTTGCCACCCCTGAACTTGATAAATTTATCGCCAAGCACTACCCTGCGGAAAAACCCGGCAGCCGGCCCTTTGTTCTGCTTTATGCCCATAAACTTCTCCTTAGCGGCCGACTCACCGAACTTGAGAAACTCTACAACCAACACGACCAGCTCTTCTTCGGCAGCGGATTCAAAGGTGCAATAGCCTCACTCAAGGGTGATTTCGACCAAGCTAACCATTGGTTTAAAGCTGATCTGGAGCAGGCCCGCAGCGTCAACTCTGAAGGTATCGCCTGCTTTGATGCACCCATCGCTTTCTTCTACATTCTCACTTTGGGTCATACCCAAACCGCGGCAGTTTGGGAAGAAGCAGCAAAAACCCTGCGCACCGGGGAACAGCAGTTCGCTTACAACCCTTTCACCAGAGATCTTTTTCGCCTGGCTGACACCCTTCTCAAGCTTTTCCGGGGCCTGGTGGTTGAAGCGCGAGAAAGTTTTAGCGCTCTCGAACAAAGGCCCGACAATTCGATTTTCACCCTGCTCACTGCTTTGACCTCCTACTGGCTCACTGGGGAGATAGGTGATGACGAACGCCGAAAGCTTGAAATTTCTGCAAAGAGTTCACAAAACTCCTTTCCCTGGGTCTCTATTGAAAGCGCCCAGTTACTGGCCCTGACCAAATTTCAAAAAAACAACCAGGCTGTAAACTATGAGGAGGTATCACCTCTGCCCGAACAAAAAGGAGACCTCAAACCTCTAAGCCCGGCTATTACCATTGAACCTGCCTGGCGGCGCACTTTAGACGCCCTCAAACAACTTACCCCGAACAGTTTTATCCCGAAAATACCTGAAAAGCAGGATTCCGCCTTACGACTTGCATGGTTTGTCAATATCAGTCAACCAGGCATCCTTAACCTGACTCCAAAAATCCAAAAACACAACCCCGACAACTCATGGAGCCCGGGCCGCAACCTCGCTCTAAACCGCATCTACGAAGGCGATAATTTCCCTTTTTTCACGCCCCAAGATCAACGTATCTGCAAAGCCCTGCTGCGCCAACCCGACGAGAAAGGAGAGAGCTATACCTTTGACCAGAAAAAAGCCCTGCCCGCCCTGGCTGAGCACCCGTATCTTTTTCTCAATGGACACCCTGAAATTCCCGTTGTCTTAAGTCCGGGACAGGCCGCCATAATCATAGACAGAAAACCGGAAAATGACACTTTTTCAATTCAACTTTATCCCGATCTTGAAAACCGGGATATCTTTGTTATTGCTGAATCTCCAACTCGCTTCACCTTCTACCACAATATCAATGAGTTGAGGGAGGTAGCTAAACTTCTCGGCCCCAAAGGACTGTCCCTGCCTAATGAAGCCGAAAGCGAGATTCTTGAAACTTTGCGGCCGCTGGCCGCCATCCTGCCAATTTTTACAAATCTTGAACCTGGCCTGGGAAAATCCGACCGGGAAACCGTTGAAACAGACCTCTTTTTACAAATATTCCCATCCGGCAATGGTCTACGTTTTGATCTTCGGGTCAAACCCTTGGGCCCTTTAGGCCCCCACTTAAAGCCGGGAGAGGGGAAAAAGCATCTTTTCGTAACCATTGAACAGCAACCCCGCTTTGCAAGCCGTAATCTTGCTCTCGAAAATACGCGGCGCCAAAAATTTTTGCAGGCCTGTCCCGGCCTGACAAAGAACAATCACCATTCAAGTTGGCAGGTCAATGAACTCGAGGAGTGTTTGCAGATTCTTTCCGAGATTCAGGAATTCCAAAACAATGAGATGAATAAGCAATCATCAGAACCATCAGAGGAGTGGCTCATCTGTGAATGGCCGGTTGGAAAAAAGATCAGCCTGAAGAATCGCACCCCAGCTTCGGCATTCAAGTTCAACATTCAACCACACCGAGAGTGGTTCAAGATCGAAGGCGAGCTGAAGGTCGATGAAGGTGAAATCATAGGTCTTGCTGATCTGCTTAAAACCGCCAAGGAGGGACCAGGTCGTTTTTTACCCTTAGCCGACAACCAATTCATCACCCTGACCGAAGACCTACGCCGACGCCTGCATGAATTAAATTTTTATCTCAGTGATGAAGATGGTGAGTTAATAATTCATAAGGCCGCAATCAACAACATTGCTGAGCTTATGGAAGGTCTGCCAGAGGTTGAGTACAGCTGCACTTGGCAAGAGCAACTGACTCGCTTCAAAGAAGCTGGAAACTTTACACCAGAACTCCCCAAGACCTTGAAAACCGAGCTTAGGAATTACCAAATTGAGGGCTTTTCCTGGCTCTCCCGACTTGCTCATTTAGGTTTTGGGGCTTGTCTTGCCGATGATATGGGGCTCGGCAAAACCGTCCAGACCCTGACCCTGATCATCGCCCGCGCCGAAGCCGGCCCGGTTTTGGTGGTGGCGCCAACTTCTGTCTGTACCAACTGGCTCGAAGAGTGTCGACGATTTGCCCCAGCCCTAAACCCTATCCTTTTTGGCGGCCCGGATCGCCGGCAACTTATAAACAAGCTAAAACCTTACGATCTTTTGATATCCAGCTACACCATGCTACAACAGGAACAGGAACTCTTTGCCAGCAAAGAGTGGGAAATAATCGTTCTCGATGAGGCCCAGGCAATTAAAAACATGAATACCAAGCGTTCACGGGCGGCCATGAGCTTAAAAGGCAAGTTTCGCCTGATCACCACCGGCACGCCCATGGAAAACCACCTGGGTGAACTCTGGAATCTCTTTAACTTTATAAACCCCGGACTACTGGGATCTCTCGAACAATTTAACCAACGTTTCGCTTTGCCCATTGAACAGGAAAAAGACGATGAAGCCCGCCAACACCTGCGAAAAATCATTAGACCCTACATCCTTCGACGCAATAAAAGTCAGGTTTTAAAAGAACTTCCACCTCGCACCGAAATCCTTCTCCCGGTCGAGATGACTATCGAAGAGCGCAACTTTTACGAAGCCGTTCGGCGTCAGGCAATTTCCCGTTTAGAGGAGGTGACCGAGCAAAAAGAGACCGGTAAACAATCTTCAATCCAGGTCTTAGCTGAACTAACCAGGCTGCGCCTGGCCGCCTGCAATCCGCGTCTGCTAGTCCCGGGGAGCGATATCGAGAGTGCCAAACTGAAACATTTCGGCCGGATCATTGATGACCTTCTGGCCAACGGGCACCAGGCCCTGGTCTTCAGCCAATTTGTCAAGCATCTTGACCTGATCCGCAAATATCTCAATGGAAAAAACATCGATTATTGCTATCTCGATGGTTCAACCCCTAAAATGAGACGCCAATCCGAAATCAACGCCTTCCAAAACGGCCAAGCCGACCTTTTTCTGATCAGCTTGAAAGCCGGCGGCCTCGGCCTCAACCTGACCGCCGCCGACTATGTTCTTCATCTCGATCCCTGGTGGAATCCGGCAATCGAAGACCAGGCTTCAGATCGCGCCCACCGCATCGGCCAAACCCGCCCCGTCACAGTCTATCGCCTCATAAGTCAACAAACCATCGAAGAGAAAATTGTCCGCCTGCATCTGGAAAAACGCAACCTCGCCGACCAGATTCTCTCCGCCAGCGACCAGAGCGCCCGTTTCTCAACCAGGGAACTTTTACAACTTATTAAAGAAAGGTAGAAATTTCAGTGGGCAGTGGGCAGTGGGCAGGAGAAAACCACTGCGGCTGACTGATGGTCAAGTAAAAAAGGCCCGGTAAAAATTTCACCGGGCCTTTTAATCAATCTTGCACCCCCCTGCCGACAGGCGGGGACATTGCTCCAAGACAGGGTGCAGCCCGAGATGATTTGAGCTGCGCTGTGAGCGAAGCGAGGAAGTACTCTTGGGGTGTGTCCCCCTCGAAGAGAGCGAAGCAAATTAACAAACTGCTCTCTTTAACTTGACAATAATATCAATAATAACACCAGATAGACTGGTAATCTTCTACGTTCTCCCCGATTGCCGCCAATCTCTCAAGATAGTCGAGAATCGGTACATCCCGGGCCACATAGGGTGCCGGAGCAACTCGAACAATACCATCCTCCCAGGGGAAAAATTCATAGATTCTCGACCCGTCAGCCGCCAGCCCGATCATGTGGCGCTGACGGGTTGAACGGATATAACCTTTACCCTGTCCCGGAACATTAAAAACCGCTTCGTCGGTGCGCTCAATGCCGGGAGAGAGCCGGGCTTCTTCGGTCTGTTCTTGCAGGAGACGGGCGATGGGCACCCGATAGCCTGCAGTCTCCTCTTTACCCTTAGTGTTGAAAGTGTAATAGGGGTCGATACCAATTTGCCGCAAACGACGACGTAAAAAGGCGGCCTCAAAACGGCGGGAGACAAAAAAAGTATAAACCAATTGATTATAGACCCCGATACCCTGACGCCTGAGCCGATCAACCGCCACCGCCACCTCGGGGGTTAATTCATAAGTGTGCTCAATATGAGTAACAACAGCAATCTCCCGCTGACCCGGCCGGCGCAGGCCTCCTAAAAAGGCCGCCAGTCGATCGGTAATCCGCATCGGCATGGTCACCAGAGTCCGGGTTCCAATACGGATACGCTCAACAGTAGGAATAGCCGCAACCATACCCAATATGCGTTCAAAAGAGTCGTCATTCATAGCCAGTGGGTCGCCACCGGTTATCAATACTTCACGAATCGCCGGGTGTTCGGCAATCCACCTCACTGCCGCTTCTATCTTTTTCGGAGAAGCCAGAGCATCAGCTGCCATAGCATCTTCAATTTCCCAATTGCGTTGGCAATAAACACAGATCTGGGGACAGGTATTGAAGGGTTTGAAAATACAGATTGAGGGGTAACGCCGGGTAATCAGATCGATCGGTGAAGTATCCTCTTCCAGCATAAAATCGAGGCCGGAAAAATCACCTTGCTCACATCGTGAATTAACTACCTGCTCGACATATTCCGGCGGAGGCAGTACCTGAGCCCGGACTGCCGCATCCCGCCGAGCCTCAAGATCTTCATCATCCATCAAAGATAGGTAGTGAGGTGTCACCCCAAAAGGAAGGTGATGACATCGCGCCCGTGCGACAGCCTCAACTTCATCCACTTTAAGATCTACCAGTTTAAGCAAGGTATCGGAATCCTGGACAATATGCTGAATTTGCCAGCTCCAGTCATGCCATTGAGCATCGCTTATTCCAAAATATTTTTTTATACGCTCCCGGCGCAGATGTCGACGGGCAACGGCTTCAGCTTTCAGACCATCACTGTAGCGCGACATAAAACTCTCAACCCGTCGCACCATAACATCAAGTTGCCGGGAACGCAGAAGTGCTGCCTGACGCCCTTGAAGATAATTTTCACCGTGATCATCTTTGATAACAGCAGCATACTCGATCTTACTCCCGCACACCCCTTTAAACAAAAAGATGAGCTCAGCATAAAAGGCGGGCTGCAAATCTTTCCGGTTGACCTCACGAACTATATCAAAAAGAGCCTCCACGACACTGAAACCAGTCTTCTCTTCAGAATGAGTTGAAAAGACCGTACGCAATATGGAGGCACAAAGACCTACCCGACGCGACTGTCCGGATATATCGGAAGCCAAACGATCCAGTGCTTCCCCCTCAAGCTCATCAAGCAGTAAAAATAGATCTCGACGCCATTTTTCCAGACTTTCAGAGCTATTGTCACACAAAGTAAAAAGGCCCGGAACCACATCCCTCAATCCGGAAATATTAAAAGACTCCTGCAATACTCCCCCACCAACCATTAAATTTGATAATATTGAAATACAAAGCGCACATCCCCCCTACACTACAACAAGTAGCTAATTTTGTGAAGTAAAAACTGCCAGTTGGACAAAAACTGATTGACAAATTGTGACATTTCATTGTAAATGGCGCGATCATAAATTCTAAACGCGGGATTAACTCAGCTGGTAGAGTGTCAGCTTCCCAAGCTGAAAGTCGCGGGTTCGAATCCCGTATCCCGCTCCAGAAAAATAAAAAGGAGATCCAAATTTGGATCTCCTTTTTATTTTCTTATGAGTGCATCATTTACAAGACCTCGCCGCCCCTGCCCTCTGACCACCTGCCGGAAAATTCCTGCCGACTTACAGCGCTGCAATATTTCATCAACAAACAAGCGAATGGCACACAGGTTGCATATCAACCTTGCAGAGTATAGACAAAAGTTACCATACAGACCGGAAAACATACAACAATACAAGGAATTCCGGCCCCAACCAAGCGATCAGTTCAAGAGATGGAGTGTCAAATCCATGACAATCAACAGCCTTTTTGACAGCACCAGTGACTTGCTGGTCAAAACTGCCCAGCTTCGTTCACAAAAAGCTGAAGTCATCGCCGGCAATATCGCCAATCTCGACACCCCCGGCTACAAGGCCAGGACTTTCAAGTTCGCTGATCAACTGCGCGAAGCTTCCGAGATTTCGAAAAGTTCGCTAGGTATGACGACAACCAATGCTAATCATTTTGGGCGCCTGAGCACCGTCAACTCCATACAGGGCCGTGTCATGATCAAAACCAAACCCTTGGGCGGACTTGACAACAACTCGGTCAACCTTGACCAGGAGATGGCCGACCAGGCCATCAACAATGGCGCTTACGCCCGAGCTATGCAGATGCTCAAAAGCAAGATGTCGATCCTGAAAAACGCCATCGTTGAAGGAGGTAAATAAGCATGGGTTTTGACAGTATGGTGCAGGTCAGCGCGGGCGGCATGTCGGCCCAGCGCTTCAGACTTAATGTTATCGCCAGCAATCTGGCCAACCAGAACACAACCAGAACCCCGGAAGGAGGCCCCTACCGCCGCCGGGATGTCGTTTTTCAGGCAACTCCACCAAAACCGGAAGAAAAAACCGGGGGCGGCCCGGCAACAAATTCGGGAAATCCAACCATGTCGGTACAGGTGGTTGATGTCATCACCGACCCTTCACCGCTGGTCATGAAGTACGAGCCCGACCATCCCGATGCCAATTCAGATGGTTATGTAGCGTACCCTAACATTAATACCTTTGAGGAGATGGTCAATATGCTCTCAGCGACCCGCAGTTACGAAGCTAATGCGACCATCATGAAGAATGCCAAAGAGATGGCTGATAAAACCATAGATCTGTTGAAATAGAGTAAAAAAGAACGAACAACCTTAAAAAAATATAAGTGAGCAAAGATTATGAAAATTGCGGCTGCCACCACCAACCCGTTTGCCAGCCATCTTCTTGAGCTACAGCGACTATCTCGTGAGGCGCAGGCAGTCTCCCCACCGACGACCGGAAGTTCGAATGCAAGCTTTGCCGGAACCTTGAACCAGGCCCTGGAACAGGTCAGCAATATACAACAGCAAGCCGATCAAAAGATCACGGCCGTCACCACCGGACAATCCCAGGACACCCTGGGCGCCGTTGTCGCCCTGCAGCGGGCTGATCTCTCAATGCAACTTCTGGCCCAAGTCCGCAACAAAGCCTTAAAAGCCTATGAAGAGATCATCAAAATGCCGGTATAACCTAGTGATCAGTCTCCAGTGATCATCGTTCGTTATTTATAATTCAAGGAAAGTCTCATGGAACAACTAAAAGCCCTGCTGAACTGGATTAAATCCCGGAGCCCATTGCAGAAAATCGGACTCTTTGGGGGCACTGCGGTGCTGGCCGTCGGTTTGATCACGGCCGCCGTAATCTCTCTTTCGACCGCCTATAAGCCACTCTACTACAACCTCTCTTCAGAAGATGCAGCAGAGGTTGTCGACTATCTGCAACGCAACCGCATCCCCTACCGGCTGGCTGACTCGGGCCAGACCGTCAAGGTTGCCAAGGCCGATGTTTACGAAGTTCGCCTCAAACTGGCCGGCAGTCAGATTATGCGTGGCGGTGTCGGTTTTGAAATTTTCGACAAGACCAATCTCGGAGTTACTGAATTTGTCCAGAATATCAACTTCCAGCGTGCCCTGCAGGGAGAGCTCACAAGAACTATCAATGAAATTAAACAGATCGAATCTTCCCGAGTACACCTTGTCCTGCCGAAAAAGAGCCTTTTCACTGAAGACCAACAGGACACAACCTGTTCGGTCATCCTAAAGCTACACGCCGGCGCCCACCTGCGACCCGGCCAGGTCGAAGGCATCATGTCTCTGGTAGCTGGCAGTGTCGCTGGGCTGGACCAAGAAAAGGTCACAGTCCTTGACACCTTCGGCACGGTCTTGTCAAAAGATCTGGGCAAGCGGCCCGGACAGAGCCAACTGACGGTCAACGAGATGAATTTCCGACGCCAGTACGAGAGCAGCCTGGAAGAACGCCTGCAATCAATGCTGGAAAGAGTCGTCGGTCGACAAAAAGTGATCGTCCGGGTTTCGGCCGATCTCGATTTCAACAAAGTTGAAAAAACTGAAGAGATCTTCGATCCCGATCAGGTTGCAATCCGCAGTGAACATCGCCTTAATGAAAAGAGAGATGATCAGGATGCCGGAGGTGGTGGCGTCCCGGGAATGAATAGCAATGTTCCCGGTCGCAATGTCGAGCAGACGGGCGGAAGCGGGCGCCGCAACAGTGCCGACAAATCTGATGAAACCCGCAACTACGAGATTTCAAAGCTCGTCAGCCGTACGGTAATGCCGGTCGGCGCAGTTAAAAAGATCAGCGTTGCGGTTATGGTGGATGGTAAATATGAGGGTGGCGGCAAAGACCAAGAAGAAACCTATGTCCCGCGTAGCGAGTCCGAAGTCTTGATCTACACCAATATGGTAAAAAAAGCGATCGGTTTTAACAAAAAGAGGGGTGATCAAGTCGAAGTCGCAACTATCGCCTTCAACAATGAAAGCCTCAAACAAGATGTCAAGGAACTCAAACAAGCCAACCGTTACAGTATGATCTTTAGTGCCCTTAAATATCTGGCAATCGCTCTTGCAACACTCTTCTTCTACTTCAAGATTCTCAAACCCGGCTTGCGCTTGCTGACGTCAAGCCTCAGTACAAGCCGCTCTAGCAGAACAACAAGCGCTGATGAAGACCGCAAAGGGTTCGGCGAGATGGCTGACCAGGTTGCCGAAAAGGTTGAAATCAATCGCCAGACAACGGTTATGGATCAGGTCTCCTCATTCGCATCGGATAGTCCGGAGGAGGTTGCCAAAATCGTCAAAGTGTGGTTAAAAGGGCAGACTGCGTAATCGCAAAAAGATGATAATTGGACTGTTGTTACATTTTGAAATTCAAGGGTACCTTGAAAAATTGCCTTTTTGCCCGATTACTGCGTTAGGCTCAAATTTTAATCCTCAAAATACTCAATGTATTCCTGTGGTTAAAATCTTAGCCTGCCTTAAATTCTAATTTTTCAATACACCCTCAACTGTATGGAAACTGATAACAAAAATGGCTAAAGGCAAAAAAGATGGCGCTCTCAGTGGCCGGCAGAAAGCCGCCATTCTCCTGCTTGGGCTGGGCGAAGATGTGGCTGCTTCCGTATTGCAGCACTGTAGCGAATTTGAGCTCCAACAATTGAGCCAGGAGATTACACACTTAGGTGACATCCCCGGCGAAGTAACTGAAAATATAGCTCGAGAATTCGCCGACACCGTTGGCCATAAAGCGATCTTCTCCGGCGGTCAGGACTATCTGCGCAACGTCCTGGTAAAAACCATGGGAGAGAATAAGGCCGATAACTTCCTCGACAAGGTCAGGGATTCGTTACGCCATAAACCTTTTGGCAACCTGGCCCATGTTGATGCCAAGGTCATCTCCTCCTTTATCCGCAACGAACACCCCCAGACCATCGCCCTGATCTTGGCCCACCTTGACCCTGAGCAAGCAGCCGAAATCATCACCCTGCTACCCGAAGGCATCCAAGGCGACATTATGCTCCGCATCGCCTCTCTTGAATCGGTACCGCGAGAGATGATCGATGAAATTGAAACTGTCCTCGACGGTGAACTAAAGACCACCGGGGGCATGGCAAGTGAAGGTCTCGGTGGGGTTAATGCAGTAGCCGAAGTAATTAACAACCTTGACAAAAACTCAGAATCAGTGATCATGTCCGTGGTTGAAGAGAATGATCCCGACCTTGCCGATGAGATTCGCAAACTGATGTTTACTTTTGACGACCTTATCAACGTTGATGACCGTGGTATCCAATCAATTCTGAAAGAGATCAACAACGAAGATCTCCTCCTGGCTTTAAAAACTGCAGTCGATGAAGTCAAAGAGAAGATCTACAGAAATATGTCACAGCGAGCGGCCACCATGATCCAGGATGATCTGGAAGCGATGGGCCCGGCTCGCCTTACCGACATCGAGAAAGCCCAACAGAGTATAGTCAAAGTCGCTCGCAAGCTCGAAGAGGAGGGCAAAATCATTATTGCATCCAAAGGTGGAGGAGGTGATGTCGTTGTCTAAAAAGAACACTCTCAGCAACGCCAAGTTCCAAACTCTTACCTACTCCAGACTTGAGGTCAACCCAAAACCAATGGAAGACCCTCGGGATATCCTGAAACTAAGACTTCCCCGGCTAACAAGTTCAGCCCGGAAATCAAGTTCAAAAAGAAAAACCTCTTCACCGGAAAACTTCAAAACCGCCACTTTCCCGCTCTCATCAGCCCCGACAGCGAACCCGGCGACAAGCGAAGATAGATCCGTGACTGCTGTTCAAAAACTTAACGAACAGTACCGCTGCCAAACTGAAGAGGAGAAACAGGATATCTTGATGGCGGCCCGAGAACAAGCAGCTGAAATCATGGCCGCAGCCGAAGCCGAGGCCAATAAGATAAAAAAAGAAGTTGCCGAGAGGGCTCGGGAGGAGGGGCTTAAGGCCGCCGGAAAAGAGGTCGACAGCCGCCTGGCCCAGCTTGATGAACTCCTTGAGAGACTGGCCTCCACCCAGTCTTACTGTCGACAAAAAAATGAAGAGGAGATGGTCAAACTGGCCTTAAGCTGTGCCAGGCGACTGATCAACCGTGAGATATCTCTTGATGAAAATGTCATCGCCGACTGCGTCCGTGAAGTTTTTAACGAAAACAGTGTTCAAGGACGCGTAACTTTGTTTTTAAACAGTGAAGATTTTCATTTAATCGATGATCAACGATCACAAATACTCTCTGATTTTCCTCAAATCAATGGCCTCAAAGTCGAAATTGCCGAAGGCATCGAAAGGGGCGGCTGTATTCTTGAATCAGCAATGGGCCGTATTGATGCCAGTCTGCGCAGCAAATTTGATGAACTCAACCGCCTTCTGGTTTAGTTGTCAATCGCCAGTGCCTTTTTTTGCCCTATTTTTTATTGATCACCTATCCCCAACCCCTAACCTAAGCACTGGCCACGATTAAATGGTTGATTTTGAATTTCTCCGCTCACGCGTTGAAGAGGAAAAACTATTCCGTTATACCGGCCAGGTTACCGGCCTTACCGGACTGGTCATTGAAGGCGACGGACCGCCGGTTTCAGTTGGCGATCTTTGTCGTATAGAAAACCCGCAGACTAATACCAGCATAACCTGTGAAACCGTTGGTTTTCGGGATCAACGCATCCTTTTAATGCCGCTTGGTGAGCTTCAGGGCATCGCCCCCGGCAACCAGATATCTTCGCTTCGCCAACCGGCCAATATTCCGGTCGGTGAAGCCCTTCTCGGCCGTGTCATCGACGGCCTTGGGCGCCCTCTTGATAACGCCGGCGAACTTAACTGCCCGGAACAGATCCCTCTCTATCGTGACCCGATCAACCCTTTTATGCGCCGCCGGATAATATCACCAATTGATCTTGGTATCCGTAGCGTCAACGGCCTTCTGACCTGTGGCAAAGGTCAGCGCATGGGGATTATGGCCGGTTCCGGCGTTGGTAAAAGTGTACTTTTAGGAATGATGGCCCGCTACACCAGGGCCGATATTAATGTCATCGCCCTGATCGGTGAACGAGGTCGTGAAGTTCGGGAATTTATCGAACGTGATCTCGGACCGGAAGGACTTAAACGTAGTATTGTTGTCGTTGCAACTTCGGATCAAGCGCCACTAGTCCGACTGCGAGGAGCCTTTCTTGCCACTGCTATTGCCGAATATTTTCGCGATTTAGGGCGCGATGTCCTTCTGATGATGGACTCTTTGACACGTTTTGCCATGGCTCAGCGAGAGATCGGCCTGGCGATTGGTGAACCGCCGACCAGCAAAGGCTACACCCCATCGGTATTTTCACTATTACCGAAACTTCTCGAACGAGCCGGCCGGAATGACGGAGATGGTTCAATCACTGGTCTTTATACCGTACTGGTTGAAGGTGACGATCTCACCGAACCGATTGCCGATGCCGCCCGCTCCATCCTCGACGGCCACATTGTGCTCTCCCGCCGGCTCGCCGACCGCAACATTTTTCCTGCCATTGACCCCTTAAGCAGCAAAAGTCGAGTGATGATCGATGTTGTCCGCCGAGAACAGTTACAAAACGCCGGTGAACTACTCAACCTCATGGCCGCCTATCAAGAGGCCGAAGACCTGATCAACATCGGTGCCTATGTCAGCGGCAGCAATCCGCGGATCGATCGCGCCATCGCTCTACATGAGGAAATTATCAACTACCTCCGCCAGGAGATTGAGCAGCCCGCTTCATTTTCCGACAGCGTCACCCACCTCGAAAGACTTCTCCAGCAATGAGACCTGAATTCCCACAAAAATCAACCTGCAACAGAGAAAAATGATAAAACAGAGAAATTTGAAGTCGAGAAAGCAGATTGACAAAAGCAACACCAATAGACTAGAATATCGACGCTTGGAAAGCTCCAAACATTCTCTCTAAATCGGGCAAGCCTGAACAATGGTTTCCCCTGTTTAACGCTCTTTAAGGAATACTTTTAAATACCTCCTTTTTACAGGGTGCTATCATGGCAATTATAAAGCAAAGCGACAAACAATACTCTTTACCTCCTCAAGGGAGCCGCACCCGACTCGGCCTCTTGCTTGTCGATGAAGGCTTTATCACGCCAGACCAGCTGCAGGAAGCATTACGGATACAGAAAGAAAGCTCCCAAAACCCGGAGGAATACAAGTATCTGGGGCAGATCCTGGTAGAAAAAAATTTTATTGATGCCGAACATCTTCAATATGTTTTAACGAAACACAATAAAAAAACCCGACTGGGTGATATCCTGCTACGCAGCAACGCCATCTCTGAACAGGACCTTGACAAAGCTCTCAAAGAACAGAAAAAGAGCGGCCTGCGGCTCGGGGAGATCCTCCTGAAAAAATCGCTGGTCTCCGAAGAGGCCATGCGCCAAGCCCTCTGCACCCAACTCAATATCCCCTATATTGAGATAAGCCGCCTCGATATCGACCTGAACCTGACTAAAATCATTAATCGTGATTATGCTTCCCGACACCATATCATCCCGATTTCAATGACCGAGAGCAGCATCACTCTGGCCATGGATGACCCAACTGACACTGAGATCGTAGCCGAACTTGAGATGTTCACTCGTCTAAAGATCAATATCGTCACCACCTCCCGGGATAGCATCCAGAAAGCTTTCCAGCAACTCTATCCGCAAGAAACTAAAGATCACGAAATCAGTACGGAGGATTTCAACCAGGAAGATGATGCTGCCGACTTTACCATTGACCTTGAAGAAGATGACTCGGAAGAGGCCAGCAAACCATCCTATGTTGAAGTCCAGGAGAGCATGAGAGCTGATATCCTGGTCCAACGCATCATAAGCCTTGCCATCCAACGTAACACCTCCGACATTCATCTTGAGAACCTTGATCAACGCCTGGTGGTCAGATTTCGGATCGACGGCCTGCTTCAAGAACTGGATCTTGGTAGCCTCCAGAAGGATATCAACAATTTTCATCGTGAAGTTATCTCGCGCATCAAAATTCTCGGCAAGCTCGATATTGCCGAGAAAAGACTCTCCCAGGACGGCAGTTTCCGTTCCCAGGTTATACGTAAAGGTGAAAAATCGAACATCGACTTTCGCATCTCGGTGATTCCCTCTTACTATGGGGAGAACGTTGTCATACGTATCCTTGATTCACAGAAATCCCCATCAAGCATCGAACACCTGAACTTCTCTCCGAGACTGACTGAAAACATGCTCAAGGTCTTCAGGAAAAACACAGGTATCATCCTGGTTACTGGACCCACCGGCTCAGGTAAAAGCACAACCCTGCAATCGGGTCTTTTGAGTGCTTACCGTCCCGGGTTAAAAGTCCTCACGGCTGAAGATCCGATTGAGTATGTCTATGAAAATTTTATGCAATGCGAGGTTAACGAAAAAATCGGCCTGACCTTTGCCAGCTACATCCGGGTCTTCTTGCGGCACGATCCGGAGATCATCATGATCGGCGAAATCCGTGATGGTGAAACTGCCGAAATGGCTGTCCGGGCAGCCCAAACCGGGCATCTTGTCTTAAGCACACTGCATACCAATGACTCACTGGGAGCCATCACTCGCCTGACCGGCCTCGGTATCGACCCCAGCATGATCACCTCATCCCTGATTGGAGTCATTTCACAACGCTTGGCACGACGTATCTGCCCACGTTGTAAAGAGAGCTACAGTCCACCCGAAGAGCTCATTAATGAGTTTTTCGCCACCCCGCCGACCGACATCAGCTGGGTCAAAGGAAAAGGCTGTACAGAGTGCAACTACGCCGGCTTTAAAGGTCGCCTTGCCTTGGCGGAATTGTGGGAGCCAAACCAGGACGACATCATACTGATCAACAAAAGAGCCCCCTTGGAAGATTTACAAGTAACTGCCCGACAAAGTACAATACCGATCATGGAGGAAGCTATTGGCAAGGTGGAGGCTGGAGAGACCACACTTGAGGAGTTGATAAGAGTCCTGCCTTACTCATTTATTGAAAATCATCGCCGGCTTCAAAGCCAGTCGGGGTAAATAAATTTTTCTCGAATCCATAAAACATAAAATACGGAGCCAACAATGCCATACGAACTTAAAATAGAAACTGCTTTTGCAGCCGCGCACAACCTTCTGAACTACTGCGGCCAGTGCGAAAACCTGCATGGGCACAACTGGAAAATTGAAATATACATACAAGGTTCAGAACTTGATAAAAGCGGCATGTTGATCGACTTCAAAGTCCTCAAAGATCACACCAATACTATCCTTGACACCATGGATCACACCTACCTCAATGAGTTGCCGACATTTGCCGGCCAGAGCCCATCATCAGAACTGATCGCCAAGTATATTTTTACAGAACTGGGGAAAAAACTGGAAGAGCTCCCAGTTAGAGTCCGCAAAGTGGTTGCCTGGGAATCGGAAAAAGCCGCGGCAGCCTACTACGAGGAGATCTGAGGAAAACACATGCCCCCCATTCACGACACCCAGAAGATGCAGGACTTCCGCCAAATCGACATCAACAAAGTTGGCGTCAAAGGGGTAAAATACCCAATTACAGTCCTCGACAAAACCAATGGCGTACAGCACACCATCGGCTCCTTCAACATCTATGTCGGTCTGCCCCACCACTTCAAGGGCACCCATATGAGCCGTTTTGTTGAGGTCATCAACAAATACCATAAAAAGATCGGCATTAACATCTTCCCCACGATCCTCGGTGAAATCCGCGAACACCTGGAAGCGGAATTTGCTCACCTGGAGATAACTTTCGACTATTTTGTCGAAAAAGAGGCACCGGTCTCCAGGGCCAAAAGTATGATGATCTACGAATGTACATTTATCGGAAGCCAGACGGCTGAGGAGATGGACTTTCAGGTAAAGATCAAGGTCCCGGTCACCAGCCTCTGCCCTTGCTCCAAGGCGATCAGCGAAAACGGTGCCCACAACCAACGTAGCCTGGTCACTGTCAACTTCAGCTTTAACAAGTTTGTCTGGATTGAGGATATGATCAAAACTATTGAAAACGCCTCAAGCTGTGAAGTTTACCCTCTCTTGAAGAGAACAGACGAAAAGTATGTCACTGAAAAGGCCTATAACAACCCGATGTTTGTCGAAGATATGGTCCGGGATCTTTTCCAACACCTGCAAAGTGATAAAAATATCACCTGGTTTACGATTGATGCCGAAAATATGGAAAGCATCCATAATCACAGTGCCTACGCATATGTAGAAAAATACAGATGACAAAGTAAAACATTCATCTGTTTCGTTGCCCGGCAACCTTCGTCACTGCGGCGTACTATCTGTACGCCTCATTCCTCAGTTTTTGGGCGCCTCACATCTAAACATTTTACTTTGCCATCAGAATTCTGAACAGTTAAAGGGAAAATGATAAAAATACTTTTACTTTGGTTTTTTGCCTACCTTCTGGGATCGGTACCGGTTGGTGTTCTGGTTGCTGAATGGTTTAACAGCAATGATCCTCGCAGCCTTGGGAGTGGCAATATCGGAGCCACCAACGTGGCCCGGACGGCTGGGAAAAAAGCCGGCCTCATCACCCTCTTCGGTGACTGTCTAAAAGGTTTGGTCGCGGTTCTTGTCGCCCGCTTTTTCGGGGCTGGAGATGGAATTGCGGCCCTCACCGGCCTTATCGCTTTAATGGGCCATATATACCCGATCTTTCTCGGCTTCAAAGGCGGCAAAGGTGTCGCTACGGCTTTAGGAGTTTTACTGGTGCTGGCACCCTTGGCAACCTTTGCTGGAGTTACTCTCTTTGCTGTGGTTACCGGATGGTCACGTCTTGTTTCCTTAGGCTCAATCACGGCTGCCGCCACAATGCCACTCTTCATCTGTCAGTTCGGATACAGCTGGAAACTTGTTTATACCTCACTGATCATGGCTGGCTTCATCATCTACAAACACCGTGATAATATCCTGCGACTCTGTACGAAAGAGGAAAATCGACTCTTTTAAGAGCGTCTTTCTAAACAGAACCCAAACGACGGTTACGTTGCCGCTCCTTTTTACTGAGTTTACGGGGGTTGCCTTTTTTCTCAGTCAAATGCCGCCGTTTAGCTGTTACCGGTTCTTCTTCATCTAAACCATCCTCCCCACCACCAAGCACCATCAGTAAACGCTGACAAAACTCTCCGGATTCCAGAGCCACGGCACCACTCTTTTCTGAACCGCCGACAACCTCCCGATCAGAAGTCACCACCGTCAAACCGGAACCATAGCGCCGAGCCATATGAATCAATACCTGGTCGGCATTTCGACCAAGTGGAGAGAAGATAATCTCGACCCCCCTATCTGTATAACGTCGAGGCTCACCGCTACTTATCTGACCACCATCATAAACGACTGTCAGTCGGTTCCTGCTGGCGCTACGATATCGAGCCAACAGTTGATTGAGTTCATCTCGTTCAGCCTCAAGGTCAAGTCGCCCCAAAGGCTCTCCAGTCAGCGTGGCAATCACATTATATCCATCAATTGCCAGCCACATAAAAATCTCTCCCCAAACCATCTAAAAAAACAGGCCACACCCTTTAAGCATAATTAAGGATGTGGCCCGATAACTCTTTCTCTCTTTTAAACCAACCGCTTTCTCACCAGTCACCCACCTCAATCCTTCGGCAGTTTATCCTCAGGCTTGAATTCGCCGGCCTCACGCTCAGCAAAAAACTGCAGAGCCACATCGGGGAAAAGGGCATAAGAAAGGACATCCTCAACGCTTTTGGCTTTATCGCCAAGTTCAGCGGTCAGCTTTTCCATCTCCGGTGGCAAAAGGTCAGCCGGACGACAGGTTACGGGCTCCTCTTTTTTGAGGGCTTTTTTCTGCACTTCAGCATTAAAAGGGGCCACCGAACGACCATACATCCCTTTAAGTACATTCTTTGATTCTTTCGGAATCATCATATACCGATTACCGGTAATCACATTCAAAGTCGCCTGGGTACCAACAATCTGGCTACTCGGGGTTACCAGAGGCGGGTAACCGAAATCTTCACGAACCCTAGGGATCTCCAAAAGCACATCTTTTAATTTGTCGATCGCTCCCTGATCCCGGAGCTGGCTCTCGAGATTGGACATCATACCGCCCGGCACCTGATAGATAAGAACGTTGGTATCGACCCCGGTAAAACCGCTCTCATAGGCATTATATTTCTTACGAATACCCTTGATATAATCGGCAATTTCGGCCATCGCTTCCAGATCCAGACCGGTATCATATTCAGTCCCTTTCAACGATGCAACCAAACTCTCGGTCGGAGGCTGAGAAGTTCCGGACGCGAGCGCTGAAATCGCACAGTCGACAATATCGACCCCGGCTTCAACGGCCTTTAAATAGGTCATCGGCGCCATCCCGCTGGTACAGTGGCAATGCAGATGAATCGGGATATCAACCTCACTCTTGATCGCCTTAACCAGATCATAGGCATCGTAGGGAGCCAGAAGGCCGGCCATATCTTTGATGCAGATCGTATCTGCACCCATGCCGGCAACCTCTTTGGCCATCTTGACAAAATATGCATTATCGTGCACCGGACTGATCGTATAGCTGACTGCGACCTCGGCGATCTTGCCGGCTTTTTTAACCGCATCAATCGAAGTTCTCATATTTCGCGTATCATTCAGGGCATCAAAAATCCTGAAAACATCCATGCCATTGGCGGCAGCCCGCTCAACAAAAGTCTCTAAGACATCGTCGGCATAGTGGCGGTAACCTAGGATATTCTGACCCCGCAAAAGCATCTGCAGACGGGTATTGGGCATCGCTTTACGTAAGGTTCTGAGGCGTTCCCAAGGGTCTTCTTTGAGAAACCTGAGACAGGTATCAAAGGTCGCCCCGCCCCAAACTTCCAGTGACCAATAACCAATACGATCGAGTTTCTCAGCAATCGGCAACATATCCTTGGTCCGCATCCGGGTTGCCAGTAGCGATTGATGCGCGTCACGCAACACGGTGTCAGTAATCTGTAACTTTCCCATCTTAATCCTCCTTAAGTTCTCACTGGAATCAACAACCGCATACAGATTGTACACTGTATACCGTCGACAATGGCAGAAAAAAAGCGTGCCCCCATAACCTGGAGTCACGCTCTAAAATATACTTACTCGATAACTGCAATAACCGTATCGGATTCAACTGCGTCACCAACGGCAACCTTAATCTCTTTAACCGTTCCATCTATGGGAGAGACAACCGGCATCTCCATCTTCATCGCCTCAAGGATGACTACCTCATCGCCTTCAGCTACCTGGTCACCAACACCAACTTCAATCTTAAAAATTTTGCCCACCATTGGGGAAGTTACTTCAGCCATTGGTCATTCCTCCGTTTCAAGTTATTTACTAATTATTATCTAGCTTAACCATAATTTATCCATATTTCAATTGGCCTCGACGCTTACCACATCAATTTTTCTTTTGCAACAGTTTTTCCATCTTTTGCCTGACTTTGACCTCCTCTTTAAACTCCAGGGAACGGCGATAGTTATCTAAAGCGTCATCATGGCGATCAAGCTTGACATAGATATCTCCTAAATGCTCATAGATAATCGGATCGTCGGGTACTATCTCTCGGGCTCGAACCAGGTACTCCAAAGCTTTTTCATACTCTTTTCGTACAAAAAAAAGCCAGCCCATACTGTCAAGTATATAGCCACTATCCGGCTTAATGCTCAAAGCCTTGCCAATCAGTTTCTCGGCATCGCCGAGCTGCACCCCCTGCTCGACATAGGTATAACCGATAAAATTCAAGACTGTCGCATCATCTGGATTCTCCTTAAGCAAAGCCTGCATAACCGCAATACTGTCGGCCGCCCGACCGAGATCATTGTAGACTACACCCAAAGCAAAGCGTAGCTTGTAATCATCTGGATGCTGGACCAGAGCATCTTGTAAAATCTGCAAAGCCCCCTGATCATCATCCTGCTTTTGGCGCAGAGATGAAAGCATACGATACAGGCCAACCTTATCAGGATAATTAACAATCAACTCGCGCAAAATATTTTCGCAGGCCTCAAACTCCGCTCTCTCTTCATAGAGAAAAGCAGAATGAATGCGGGCGTCGTAGAAGAGATTATCTGATTCGGGAATTGAAAGGAAGAGTTCCAATGCCTCCTCTTCACGATCCAGCGCTTCAAAACTGGAAGCCAGGTAGAAGGTAATGCGATGCTGATCGAAGTGTTTTACATGCAATTGCTCTAAGATCTCAGCTGCTTCTTGATATTTACCCTGCTGAAAATAGATCAGGGCAATCTTGACGTTGATGCTGACTGGCACCTGACCCTGGCTCTGCAGTCGCTGAAAAATTTCCAGAGCGGCATCGAGATTACCATCCCCGACTAACAACTGACCAAGCCTCTCCAAAGCCTGACGATCATCGCCATCTATTTCCAAAAGTCTCTGGTAGGCTCTAACGGCATCTTCCCGACGCTCGGTAAATTCATAGATCAGGCCCAGGCTGAGCCAGGCATCAGGCATCTCGGGATCGATCTCAAGGGCTTCATTATAATAGCGCTCAGCCTCCTTATAGAGTTTTAATTCGGCATAAACTTTACCCAGATAAAAAGGGCCAAACACATCCTCGGGACGCTCTTTGCGATACTCCTGCAAGAGCCCCAAGGCTTTCTCATACTCCAAAGTTTCAACATAGAGGGCAACCAGGTAAAAGATCGCTTCACTGTTGTCAGGCTCTTCAGCTATCAGGCCTTCATATTGAAGAATCGCCGCTTCATGCTTGCCCGTCATCGTGTAGATTCCGGCCAACAAACGGCGAGCCCGATGGTTGCCGGGATCAAGTTCCAAGGCGGCTCCGGCATGAACTCGAGCCTCCTCAAGCTTCATCGCTTTTATCAGAAGATCGGCCAATTCCAGACGCAGGTAGGCTGATTCAGGGTCGGCTTTAACCGCCTTTCGCAAACTAACCAGGGCCCCGGCCCGAACCTCCTTATCATCTTGATAGCGCAACCAGTTATAGACGGAAAAATAGTAGTAGGCCGCCGGTGATATCCGTTGTTCAAGCGAAGTTGCCGACTGCGTCAGGGTCATGGAGGCTTGACGCTCCTCGACCTTAGTAGTCCCACAACTTAAAAACAGCCCCCCAAAAAAAATCCCAAAGAGGATACAGCATAAACTTCGATAAAAAATATTTTGTCGCAATCTCAAATCCCTGGCCCTGATAAACCGAAACCAAACAGGCGCTTTTTTATATGCACCACGAAGACATGAAGATCACGAAGTTAAAAAATGCCTTTCTTCGTGCTCTTCGTGTCTTCGCGGTAAAAAATATTTTGCCCTCGACCTTACGGCTAAGGCCGGGGACCTTTTTTTACTTTAAAGGAGGAGAGTTCAACGTAACAGTCGTGAACCTTATCCGGATAGTTGTAGAAGGCGATCATAAAGGGTAGTTCACCACCATTTGGGGGCAGCGTGACGGCAGTATTTTCGAGCATCGCCAGCTTGCTGCCATCCAACCGATCAAGCTCCTCTTCGGAGAAACTGACCCCGCCGGCAGTCACGACCTCAGTCACGGCCTGACCCGCTTCATCCAGAAGAACCCCTTTGATTTTAAGGTCGGTCACCAACTTGGGTGAACTGTTAACAACCTTGCCGCGCAGCACAATAACTATGCGCTCGGAAGGCAGCCGCAAGCGCCGATTCTCGACCTCTACTAGTTTAAGATGTTTTACCATGTCGACCGAGAAGCGTTGCCAGAGCCCATAAGCGGCCCACAAAGCCAGACTCAGAACTATAAAACAGATTAGAACCAGCATAAAGCTACGTTTTTTATCGCCAACTTTGGGAGATTTAACACCAGCCGGAGAAGACGACGAACTTTTAACAGAAGACTCCATCTCAGCCCGCTTGCCTAACTCTTTAGCTTTAGCTTCCTCTATCTTCGAGTTGGCCACTTCAGGTGGCAGGTCTTCTACCTGTTTCAACAGATCATCGAAATCACCATCGTCATCGAGTTGTGTCTGCCGCTCTTGTTGCGATTCTTTTTGAGCATCGCCAAGATCGACGACGGAGTCCGAACCATCCTCAAAACTGTCAAACTCGATATCATCAAGATTGAGATCATCAATATCCAGAGCCAGCTCTTCGAGCTCCTGGTCACCACCTTCAGCTTTACTTTTTTCAGACGGCTTAGAAGCCTCTTCATGAGAATCGGGCTGCTCACCAAATGAAAAGTCATCATCACCATCAAAATCATCAGAGAGCTCAAAAATCGATTCATCCGGAGCACTTTCCACAACATCGACAACATCCTCTTCTAAGACCGGGGACGACACCTCAACAGATTCGGTTTCACTTTCTACGCCGGTTGTCACAACTTTGTCTACGACAGCTTCATCTTCAGACCCAACCGAATCAGTCACTTCAGCCGATACGGCCACAAGCTCATCCTCCGTCGATGGCAGCGGTGCATCAACACTACCGAGATCACCTTCAGACTCTTTAGAGGAGAAAAGAAATTCCCAGCCACATCGCGAACAGTGGAGATTAAACTCAGCACCGGATGCCAGCTTCTCATCAGGCAGATTATATTTCGTCAGACAGCGTGGGCAAGTAACGATCATGACCATCACCTTTATGATAGTGAAAAAAGTTAAGCAACCAATAATATTACACAACACTTAAAACAGAGAATACCATTCTTTGCAAGAAAATATTGACGGCTTCTTAAAAACTCCCCGCTCTTGGTCGCGCGGCAGATTTAGAACCTTTACAGTTTCTTCCGGTTTATGATTTTTGATAAATTCATCAATATTTATGCCAGGGATTACCCTGAAGCAGTAAAGAGTGATGGCAGCGATGCCAGAAAAGCACGCTGACGAAACTCTTCAACTCCATTTGGACCCACGGTCTCCACTGTCAACCCAACCCCACCAGGGAATTGGGTACGCAATTGTTTTCTTGCACCAGGCAGCAACTCCCGCAAGTTCCGAGCCGGTTCTTCACCAACTACCATCAACTTCACCTGCAATTCTCTGGAGCCAAGCAAGACCTGAGCTCCCAAAGGCCCAAGCCCCTCAAGATCAAGATAGATCATCAAGGTATAAAGATTGCCACCAGAAACTTTCGCTTCGCCATCCCGCATCAGGCGCAACCAAAGATCAGCGACACTCCCCCAACCCCAGAGCGGCAACAGCAAAATAAAACCTTCATCACTGCGCAAACCGGGGTTGTTGAGAGACTGGTTTAACTCTACCAAATCGAGTAAAGAGCGGAGTGTGGAGCGTAGTTTAGCGACCAGTTTTGCCTCGTGGTCACCGCCTTTGTCAAATAACTCTTCAATAAATCCACTATGTAACTCGGCCAACATCTGGAGCAGGCTCTCCTTGGTTGTAACCAGCTCCCGACCCGCCCACCGGGATAATTTTTCCGGCCCACCCAGCAGCAGAGCGGCCAGCTCCTGCTCATAATAAAGGCCCAGTTGCTTAAACGGCAAGCCCCCCCCTGAGCGAAGCTCAGAAATCAAGGATGCGGCTGAAAAGCGAGCCGTTAAAGAGTTTAAAGAGTTACGTAATGAGGCAGGCATTTGGATCGTCTCATCCAGCAGCAACTCCTTGAGAAGGATGATGTTCTTGGAGAAAAGGTTGGGATCAGCAACAACCTCCCCCATCAATCTGCGGATCGACAAAGGTAGACCATCTTCCGCCTGAATGGAAAGACTAAGTTTGACCAGCGGTTCAAGACCCTCAAGGCGGACCGTAAAAAGACCCGCCGTTCCCGGCGGGGCCGAACCTCGGGCAACAACCTCGGTTCCAGCAACCTCAAGGAGTAGTTTTTCCGGACTTAATACCTCGACCAGGCGGACCGTCAACAACTCTCCGAGACGCCCGGCAAGATAGCTTTTCAACGATGCTGAAGCGGCTTTACCAGTCTCTGAGGTTTCACCTTTAAAGAGAAGGCTCTGCCCCGGATCAGAAAAAGTAAGAGTCTCAATCAAGGCGTCTGCACCCTTGAGGATATCGAGCGGCCAGATCGACGTAGAGATCTTTACCGTAATTCCAGAATTTTTTGTGACGCTCGTTAACCATACCTATTTCCCGGGCCGGATTTCCCGCGACCACAACCCCAGGCGCTATAATTTTGCCATTGGGCACCACAGCCCCCTCGGCAACAATGCTCCATTCGCCGATTTTTACATTAAAAGAGAGAATCGCCCCAATCCCGACCACGGCTGAATCAGCGACCTCAAGACAGTGCAATTTAGCACCATGCCCGACCGTCACCCGTTCTCCCAAACGACAACAACATCCGGGATTGATATGGAGTATCGCACCCTCTTCGACCGCACTCTGCGGACCGATATCGATGGTACCATAATCGCCCCTCAAAATGGCTCCATGACCGATATAGACATCGTCGGCCAAACGCACATCACCGATAATAATTGCGGTCTCCGCAACATAGGCCCCCGGCGCAAAGGTCGGCCGGCGGCCTTCAAATTCATAGATCGGCATTACAATTCCTTTTTTTAGTCTTCAGTCTTCAGTACCCAGTAGTCAGTAAAACCCACTCTAAACTGTCGACTGACTACTGACTACTGACGACTAAACCGCGGTAGCGGTACAGGCAAACCGGCGGCCTGGAAACGCAAAAAAGCGGTTTGATAAAATTTTTCCGCCGGCTCCCGACTGAATCCCAAATGGATCCGGGGAAGTCTCTCTCCAGACAGAAATTTCCAGTGCTGGAGCAAGGTTGGCTGATCACTGCCGCTCTCATATTGAATCAGGCGCCGATGTGAAGAACTCAGCCTGGTGGTCGGCAGATTGAGTTTTGCGGCAAAATTAATCAACCGAGCGAGCTCTTTCTCCTCCACCGGCGGAGCCCCGCAAGCCTTATAGGAGAGAGAGATTAACTGGTCAACAAGATAGCCATCCATTCCACCGGGGCGACATTGCAGCAGAAATTTATCATAGGTATCGACGGCATCGCTTAAAAAAGCCCCCAACATGGCATCAAAACCATAGCAGCGCCCGATATAGAGCAAAGCCAGATCATCACTGACTCCATCACCCAGGCGGCGACGAAAATAGGCTTGATCAAATTCCGGATAGTCGTAGAGCTTTTTCTCATCAACAATAACTTCGAGCTCGACAAGATGCCGAAGCTCCGCTGGACTGAACGCCCGGGCACCGGTATCGCCCAGAGAAAGTTGGCCAAGCCTTTCCGGCCGCACAACCTCCTGGCCGCCATAGCCCAGCTCCAGTTCATAACCATTGAAAGTAAAAGGCAAAAGAGCCAGAGAACGTTGCCGACAATCGGGATCATCCATCTGCCCGGCCAGCACCAGACCTTTAATAAAGGGCTCTCCCGCCACCACTAGGTCCTTGAAAAAATTGATCCCGAACAGTGGTCCCTGTTCATCTTCAAGAGCAATAAACGGATCCCGAAAATGTTTTTCCAGGTGTATAAGCAAACGCTCTATCTGCTGATTACGCCAAGCCCTGATCGATTGGTGCCCAAGTTGTGGATCAAGGCCCTCAATGACTGAGCAGACCCGGTCGAAGGTGGCATCGGCAAAGATCAAAGACCTTCCCTTGGCATCCATAAACCAACCGTGACCATTCTGGGCCCGGCCGAGAACTGACTGCGGTAGCAGCTTTTCCAAAAAATCGCTAGAGGTGGCAAACTTTTGCGCCATTAAATAGGCATAATCCAAGCGCACACACTCTAGAAAAAGGTCACGATCACGGCTTACGCTTAAAAGCTTAGGAGACTGAGCCCCATTCCGACTACAATAACGACGATCAAAGGTATCATTGTGGCGGCCGGCCAAACTGTCAAAAGTCGCCTCGAGACGATCGACCGCTGCCCGCTTCTGGTTTTGCCTTCCTCTACGCATACCCTTTTACATATAACCGTTACAGATTATCGCTCTTGACCACAAAAGCCAACTCAACTACTATACAGCTCTAAACCTGAACAAGAGACTATTTAATTTCCGGTTTACTTCCGAAATTACCGAATCAGGAGACCTTCATGAATACTTTCAATACTTCTCCAGGCAGCAAGATTTTCCCTCTGATTAGAGAGTGGCGCCAGCATCTGCACCGCCACCCGGAACTTTCCGGGCACGAACAGGAGAGCGCCCGTTTTATCAGCCGGGTTCTCAACCAACATAATATCGAGCATCAAACCGATATCGGCGGCCATGGCATCGTCGCCTGGATCAATCGCCAGGCCGCAAGACCTGACATCGCCTTTCGCGCCGACTTTGACGCCCTGCCCTTAAATGATCACAAACAGTCGGATTACGCCTCAACCATTCCCGGCGTCATGCATGCCTGTGCCCACGACGGCCACGCTGCAGTGCTGATGGGGCTGGCCGTCACTCTTGCGGAAAACCCTAAGCAACTCTCTTCCCCGATCAGGCTGATTTTCCAACCGGCTGAAGAGAATGGCCAGGGAGCAGCAGCTATGCTTAAGGATGGGATATTCAAAGAGCCACCGGCGGCAATTTTCGGTTTTCACTTCTTCCCGCAGATGGAGGCTGGTAGCGCCAGGCTTCACCGCCAGGCTTTTATGGCTACCACCGAGCATTTCACGATCACGATCAAAGGCCGCTCCGCTCACGCCTGTACGCCGGAAAAAGCAATTGACGCAATTCAAGTTGCGGCCCATCTGATTCTCGCATTCAACCACCTGACCACCAAAAATATCGACCCGGTCGACCCCGCCCTGATCTCTATCGGAACCATAAACGGCGGCACCACCTCCAATATCATTGCCGACCAAGTCACCTTAACCGGAACCATCCGCAGCCTCTCTAAGGAACAGCATCAACGCCTGCACCAAGCCCTTAAACGAATTGTCAATGAGTTGCCCAAAGCCTTCGGGGCCGAAGCTGAAATCAATATCAGCGAAGTTGCCCCGGCCCTGGTCAATGATCCACCCCTTAGCGAACTTTTAACCGGCATCTTAAGTGAAAGCCAGGCCATCACCCATTTTGAAGATAACGGCCCGCCACTGCTCGGAGGTGAAGATTTTGCCCGTTTCGCGGAAAAGGTTCCCGGCTGCTATATCTTCTTTGGTTGTGGCAACCATGAGCGGGGAATTATTCATCCTCTACACAGCTCTCTCTTTGATCTCGATGAAAAAGCCCTCGATGTCGCCCTGACAACGATTCATGCCATCGCCTTACAGGGTCGCGAAATTATTGCTGCCCTCAAATAAATTGAAAAAATCTTAAAGCATCACGAAACAGGGTAAGAGCCAGAAACCCCAGCAAGACTCCTAAAGCGCGCATCACAAAAATATAGAGGCGGCCTTCCAGCAAAATTTTTGAGCGGTTCGCCAGCAGCGCCAGAGATATTTTTGCACCGATCAAAAAAAAATAAAATGCTCCAATAAAGGCCAGAACCGAAAGATAACTTTGGGCTCTGGCTTTCATAACCAGAGGCCCACCGATCGTCATCCAGAAGAGATAAGGGTGAGGGCTTAGAAAATTGACAATCACCCCTTTGCTCAAGGATTTTGCCGCTTCATTCTCCAGGCTGATCAGAATTTGGGGACTTCGCAAACTCTTGTAGGCCATTGATAACAGCAACAGGGATCCGGCCAGAGATATCACCCCCAACACCGTATTCACTTGCGATAATTGCGCCAGGACAAAGAGAGCGACACAAATTATCGGCAGATCAGTCAGCAGTGGCGCACAGGCCACCTTGACGCCGGCCCGCCAATCATGCTGCAGGGTTTCAATGAGCACCAAAGTCAAAAGCGGGCCGGGAGCCAGTCCGGCCGAGAGGCCCAATACTGTACCAACGATCAGATAATCGATCATTTCTGTTCGACAGCTGAGGTCGGGGCAAGATACTCGAGTTCCCCCATCTCCTCACTAAAAACCAGATGATAGACCTCATTCGAGGTTTCGGCCGCAACCACCCTTTCAGTCATCTCCCGTCGGCTGAAAACCTTAGAAACCGCCGCCAGGGTCTTCAAATGATCCTCAAAACGGTGCTCAGGAATGATCATCAGGATAATAACTTTCGCTTTTTCGCCATCTAAAGAGTTAAAATCGACCCCTTCCCGAATCACCGCCATCACCCCCATGATACTCCGACTTCTAGGAAGCAAACCATCAGCCACTGTACCATGAGGAATCGCGATCCCTTTACCAAGCCCCGTACTCAACGATCGCTCGCGCTCAATAACCGAACGCAAAAGAGGTTCGTGAGCATCATCCGGCAAGTTATAGGTCGCCA
>JANTGZ010000013.1 GCA_024762675.1 Thermodesulfobacteriota bacterium
AGCTTCGCAAAAGCCGGCTTTTTTCAGCAAAAGTAAAGATCCGGTTGATATTACCTCCGACAAACTTGATTTTGATCAGAAAAAAAATCTCGCGATTTTTACTGGTAATGTCGTGGCCCGCCAGGCCGAAACCTCTCTTGAGGCCGACACCTTGAAAGTAGTTTTTGCCGACTCCGACCAAGCTCTTCGGGAGATCATTGCCACCGGTAAAGAGGTGGTCATAAAACTACAGGGCAAAAAAGCCCTCTGTCGAAAGATGTACTACTATGCTGTTGAGCGCAAGATTGTTCTGACCGGCAATCCCTCTCTTGATGACGGTAAGAATATAATCAGTGGTGAGGAGATCACATTTTTTATAGATGAAGAGCGTAGTGTGGTCAAAAGCGGTCAAAAAAAACGAGTGAAGACGACGATTTTCCCCGGTCAGCGTGGTGGTTTGGGGCTGAGATGAAATACCGTCTGGTTGTCAATGAAGTTGTTAAGAGCTACCAGCAGCGGCGCGTCGTCGATCGGGTCTCTCTGGCGCTTGAGTCCGGCCGCGTAATCGGACTTCTTGGGCCTAATGGGGCCGGCAAGACTACGACCTTCTATATGGTGGTGGGCCTGGTCAAGCCCGACTCCGGAACCCTCCTTCTCAACGATCATGATCTTACCGGCATGACTCTGCCTCAACGGGCCCGGCAGGGAATCAGTTACCTGCCGCAGGAAGCTTCGGTTTTCCGCAAACTTACCGTGGCCGATAATCTGATGGCTATTATTCAAACCCTGGGGCTCGCTCGTGACGAGGAGAAAAACCGCCTTGAAACCATGCTTGAGCGTTTCGGTCTAGAGAAAATAAGGGATAACCGAGCCTACACCGTCTCCGGCGGTGAGCGCCGTCGGGTTGAGATTGCCCGAGCTTTGGTGTTGGAGCCCAAATTTATCCTTCTGGATGAACCCTTTGCCGGCATCGACCCGCTTGCGGTCAATGATATTCAGCAGATAATCAAAGAGCTCAAAGCCCAGGGCATTGGCGTCCTGATCTCTGATCACAATGTTCGAGAAACCCTTGGCATCTGTGATTACGCCTATATCATGGATCAAGGTGCCATCCTTGAAGAGGGCGAACCTCAAAGCGTTATTGCCAGCCCCAAAGCCCGCAAAATCTACTTAGGTGACGACTTCCGCCTCTAGAAAATGGGGAGTTCCCCTATTTTTTATTTTCCCCTTGTATTTCTTTTTTCTCTTCACTATACTTTAAGGTATGATATTTGCGTAATCCCCTATTCTTTGTGCTTGTTAACGGTTTCTATATTTAATCTAAATGTCAATATCCTTAAGTCAGAATATTCGTCTTACTCAAACCCACCAGCTGGCACTGACTCCGCAGCTACAGCAGGCGATTAAACTTTTACAGCTTAATCAGGTTGAGCTTCTGGAGATGGTGAGCCAGGAGATGGTGACCAATCCGGTTCTCGAAGAGACCGTGGACAGGGGTCTTGAGGAGGTTGAGCGCGTCGAGCGTCAGCAGGTTGATCGTGATGAACGCAATCTCAGAGAGGGTCTGGACTCCGAAAATCGCCCTGAAATTCGTGAAGCCCTTAAGGATGCTGACTGGCAGCCCTATTTTGAGCAGCGCGGTATCAGTGGTAGCGGTCGTTCGGGGTTTGATAGTGACGAGCGGCCGTCCTGGGATTATAACCTGACCAAACCGGCAACCCTGATTGACCATCTTCTCTGGCAGCTTCAGCTGACCCCTTCGTTTAATGAGCGCGATTTAGAGGTTGGTGAAGCCATAATTTATAGTATCGACGAGGATGGTTATCTGGAAGTCGGTGTTGACGAGCTTGGCGCCCGCCTGGATTGTGATCCGGCGGTGGTTGAAAAGGTGCTGGGCCGGGTTCAGCAATTTGATCCGGTGGGGGTAGCGGCCCGTTCTCTTGAGGAGTGTCTGCTTTGCCAGATGATTCATCTGGGGATTGACAGTGACCTTAACCGCACGATTGTAAAGGAACACTTAAGTCAGCTCAAAACCAAAAATTACCGTAAAATCGCCCGTCAGCTACAGGTCGATGAGGAGAAGGTGCTGGCAGCGGTTAAGGTGATTTTGACCCTCGACCCCAAACCCGGAGCTCGCCACCAGCCGGACTCGACCCAGGCGGTGGTGCCTGAAGTCTTTGTTTATAAGCGCGATGGACGCTTTGTCGTCACTCTCAACGAGGATCGTTTGCCCCGTCTTTCGGTAAATAGCTACTACCAGGGGATTGCTGATCAGCGTCGGGAACCCAACAACTTGACCCGAAATTACCTGACTGAGAAAATTCGGGCCGCACAATGGCTTATTAAAAGCATTGAACAGCGGCAGAAAACAATATATAAGGTTATGGTCAGTATTGTTAAGTTTCAAGATGATTTTTTTGTTCGGGGAGCTCACTATCTCAAGCCTCTGGTGTTGCGTGATGTTGCTGATGATATCGAAATGCATGAATCGACGGTCAGTCGGGTGACCCAGGGAAAATATGTGCAGACTCCACACGGGGTCTTTGAACTCAAGTATTTTTTTAACAGTAGTATTAATCAGGGTGGTGGTGATATCGCTTCCGCCAGTGTCAAGCAGAAAATTGTTGAGTATATTAACCGAGAGAGTCCAACTGATCCATTAAGTGATGATGCTATCGTCAAGCTGTTGGCGAAAGAGAATGACATCAAAATTGCTCGGCGTACAGTTGCTAAATATCGCAACCAGCTCGGGGTTCTGGCTTCCAGTCAGCGCAAAAAAATACTCTAAGATCATAACCGGCATGGTCTGAACCAAATTGATTTTATTTGATAATTATATTTTTTTACAAAACCTCAAACTTAAACCCTAAATCTTAAAAAAGGGGGATACTATGCAGATAAACGTTGTCTTTCGTCACATGGACCAATCAGATTCGGTTAAAGAGTATGCTGTGGAAAAGCTCTCCAAGATCAAGAAATATCTTGATGGCCCACTGGATGTCAACGTTGTTCTTTCCGTTGAAAAAATTCGCCAGATTGCTGAAGTCACATTCAATATCAATGGCTATATGGTTAAGGGCAAGGAGGAGGCCGGTGATATGTACGCCGCTATCGACCTTGTTGCCAGCAAAATCAGCCGTCAGGTACAACGCTATAAAGGTCGTCTGCGGCAGAAAAAGGGCTCTCCAGGGATTGATGAGAGTTTGCTGACTAGTGTTCCGGTAGATATCTTGAGTGTTGATCACGATCATGATGAGTCGACTCCCGAGATTATCAAGAAGAGTAATTTTCTGGTCAAGCCGATGAGCCCCGATGAAGCAATTATGCAGCTTAACCTGATGAATAATAACTTCCATGTTTTCCGCGATGAATCAACCGATCGGATCAATGTTGTCTATCGCCGTGATGATGGCAACTATGGGCTTATTGAGCCCCAATAAGAAACTATGAAAATTACTGATTATCTCACCCCTGAACTGGTTGTTGCCGAGTTGGCTGAAACCGGTAAAGAGGAGACCCTTAAGTGTTTGTCCGCCCAAGTGGCCGGCGTTTTCCCGGAGCTTTCTGAAGATAAGATTCTTACCGTATTGCGAGATCGGGAAGCCTTGGGCAGTACTGGAATCGGAGGTGGGATTGCCATCCCGCATGGCAAGATAGCTGAACTCGAAAATATCATTGTGCTCTTTGCCCGTAGCCGCAAAGGGGTCGATTTTGCCGCTGTTGACGGTCAGCCGGTACATCTCTTTTTTCTTCTCCTGGCTCCTGAGAACTCCGCCGGGATTCATTTGAAAACTCTGGCCCAGATTTCACGTATGCTGAAAAATCGAGGTTTTTGCGACCAGCTCCTCGAAGCTTCCGATGGTTTGAGCCTCTTTACCATGATTAAACAGGAAGATGAGCGCTCTTGATCGCGATGACAGTTTGAAGATTGCCGTTGCTGATCTGTTGGGGGATGCGGCGCGAGGCCTATGTCTGAGTCTGCTGACTCCAGAGGTTCCACTAAGCCGCAAAATTACTAATTACCGTATTCAGAAGCATGGGTTGATTTTTGCCGGTTTTACTAAGTTCTTCGAGCCGGAGAGGATTCAGCTCATGGGTATGGCTGAGGTAGCTTATCTTGAGACTTTAAGTCAGCCGCGTCGGCTCGAAGTGATTGAGCAGCTCTGTGAGCTACGGCCTATCTGTCTCATCGCTACCAGAGCCTGTCCTCCACCCGCAGAGCTTTTGCAAAAGTGTCGTGAGAGTGAGATCCCACTGCTTCAGAGCAATCTTTCGGTGGCCGCTGTTTTTGACGCAATTAATCGTTACTTTGAAGATTTTATAAATCCTGAAACCACTACTCATGGGGTTCTGCTTGATATTCACAGTACCGGGGTTCTGCTGGTTGGTAAAAGTGGAATCGGTAAAAGTGAGGTCGCCCTCGATCTTATTCAACGCGGACATAGGTTGATTGCTGATGATGTTGTGGTTATGCGTTTTCGTCCGCCGGGTACTGTCGTTGGCGAGGCCAATGCTATCCTGAAATTTAATATGGAGATTCGCGGTCTTGGAATTATTGATATAGAAGATATTTTCGGTGTGACAGCAGTCAGAGAGAGCCAGCGAGTTGATCTCGTGGTTGAGCTGGTTTCCTGGAAGGATTATGATGGCAGTAAACGTTTGAACATGGATCAGGAGATCTTCCCGATTCTTGGGGTCAATGTCCCGAAAGCGACTATTCCGGTCAGCCCCGGGCGTAACCTGGTCACGATTGTCGAGGTTGCAGCCCATACCTACCGGTTGCGTAAACAAGGCAAACATAATGGACGCGCTCTGCTCAATGAGCTGGCTGATCGCCTGAAAGCCGATAACTGAAGAATTTAATCAATGGCGACGAAAGAGATGGCAGGTAAGGCTTCGATAGTTATTGTCACCGGTCTCTCCGGGGCTGGGAAAACCAGCGCCTTGAATGTCCTTGAAGATATCGGATATTTTTGTATCGATAATCTTCCGGTTGCATTTTTACCTAAATTCATCGAACTATCCGGGAACTTTTCGCCGACGATCAAGGGAATTGCCCTGGTCATGGATCTGCGGGAGGAGCATTTTCTTAAAAGTTTTCCCACTCTCTACCGCGAGATTAAAAAGTCATCTACGGCCTTGGAGCTTATCTTTCTAGAGGCTGATGATCAGAGTCTGATTAAGCGTTACAGTGAAACCCGGCGCAAGCATCCGGTTGTGGTTAAGGGTTCGGTGTCCCAGGCGGTGTCCCGGGAACGGGAGCTCCTGCAGGAGATCCGTTCTCTGGCAAGCTATCGGGTTGATACAAGCAATTTTACGATTCATCAGTTTAAAGAGTATATTCGAAAAATTGTTACCGCTGGTGATCATGCGGTCGGGATGAATATTTCGTTGCTCTCTTTTGGCTTTCGTAACGGCCTACCTTTAGAGGCCGATATTGTTATGGATGTACGTTTTTTGCCAAACCCCTATTTCATTGAGGCGATGCGCAGTCAAAGCGGGCTTGATCATGGAGTCCGGGAATATGTCCTTGGTCATCCTGTCAGTCGCTCCTTTACGGAACGCTTTCTCGCCTTGTTGAAGATGTTGATCCCCGAATACCTGAGGGAGGGCAAGAGTTACCTGACCGTTGCCATCGGCTGTACCGGAGGTCGACACCGTTCTGTAGCCATAGTCAGTGTTTTGGGCGACTACCTAAGGGAAGAAGGCTACGAAATAGCCCTCGCCCACCGAGATCTAAAAACGGAATAATTTAGGATTTCTTATTTATACTATTTTGAGGCAAAGAAAAAAGTTCAGATGCAAGGCGTGCAAAACCTGAGGAATGAGGCGTACATAAAGTACGCCGCAGTGACGAAGGTTGCAGCACAACGAAGCAGGTGGACATTTTTCGAAGCCGTCTAGAGTGAGATAAATGATTGCTGCTATAGTAGTAACCCACCACACCCTGGCCGAACACCTGATCGAGACGGCTGAATTTATCGTCGGACCCAACGAAAACCTGGTCGGTGTCAGTATTTCACAAAATGATGATATTGAGGCCGTCAGCAAGCGTCTGGTCGAGATGATAAAACAATATCACAAAGATGGAAAAAAAGTTCTTATCTTAACCGACATGTTTGGTGGCACCCCTACCAATATCTGTCTCGCTCTCTACGAACCCGGCCAAGTTGAAATCGTCTCCGGCGTCAATTTACCGATTCTTTTAAAACTTGCCGGCGGTTTCAAGGATGAGGAGAAAGGGTTAAAGGAGATTGCTGCGGAGATTACTGAGTATGGCCGCAAGAACATTTTTGCTGCGGCCGAGTTTCTGGAGCTATGACGACGGTACTTTATCGTGTTGATGACCGCTTGATTCATGGTCAGGTTGTTGCCGCTTGGGTTCCCTATACCCGGGCAACCCGAATAGTCGTGGCTGATAATCAGATACCTGGCAATATTCTGCAGTCTAAAATTTTGCGGATGGCCGCACCTCCCAGATTGCGGGTCGAAATTCTCTCCGTTCGTCAGGCTGTGACCTTCATGGCTCAGCAGCGTTCCGGTCCAGGACTTTTAACAATCATGCTTTTTGTCGGTCTTGAAGCTGTTGCCCAGGCTATTGAGGAGGGGCTTTACTTGACCGAGTTGAATCTCGGAAATATTCATAGTGCTGCGGGCAAACTACAGATTTCCGACTCGATCTCTCTTGATAAGAGCGAAATTGCCTGCTTAAGAACTCTTCAGAAGCAGGATGTTAAGATAACCATTCAGCCGGTGCCGACCGCTCCGGCGGTTGATGTTTTCGCCCTTTTGCAGCGTAAAGGTTGGTAAGTTCCGTGTGGCTTGACTTTTCCACATTTATCTGGCTGACGGCCAAAGTTTCGCTGTTGGGGGCTATGTGTGCGCTGGATCGGACGGCAGCTTTTCAGATAATGTTCTCGAGACCTCTGATCGCCGCCACTTTTGGGGGATGGCTGGCCGGAAATTGGGAGATAGGTTTACTGATAGGAGGTTCCCTCGAGCTTTATTTTTTAAGTGAAATTCCAGTTGGAAGCAATATTCCGACTGATGACACTCTGCTTGCTCTGGCGGCGGGTGGTACGGCTGCAGCCTTGAGTGGGCTGCCGGCAAATCTGATGTTGGACACCAGGTCCCTGGCCTTTATGGTTCTGCTGACGGTTCTCCCCTGGGCCGACTTTACGCGTAAGGTGGACAGCTTGGTTAGGGTGAGAAATAGCCGGCTTATTGATGAGATGGAAACCCGTCTTCTGGCAGGTGAAAATGCTTCGGCAATCAACTTTCATCTCCACGGCATCCTTAATTTTTATGGTGCCGCTGCCTTTGCTCTGGGGCTGATGATGGTCAGCTCTCTTTTACTGGTGCCGATTTTGCTTTTTTTGCTGCCGGCCTGGATCTGGCCTTTGACTGATCGCTTGTTGTTGATCTTTCCTGCAGCCGGGATTGCCGGCCTGCTCTGCAATATGAATCAAAAACGTCAATTGGCCGTTTTTGCCGGTGTTTCGATGCTCTTATTGGTTTTTTAGTTATGCCATTGCGAATTGAACAGCGAATTTTTCTGCGTAGCCTCTGCTGGCAGACCTCATGGAATTTTGCTCGTATGCAGTGTTTGGGGCTGGCTTACGCCATCTATCCGCTGCTTGAAAAGCTTTATGGTGAAAACTCTGAACATCTGGCCCGGCGTACCCGACGTTACCTGGTTTGTTTTAATACAAATCCCTATCTGGCGGCTGCTATCTTGGGATTTATGGTTCATATGGAGAGCCAGGGCGAGGATATGGGTGATCAGGGTCTGGCCTTGAGCGGTAGTCTGGCCGGTCTCTATGGTGCGGTAGGAGACGCTTTTTTCTGGAACGGACTCAAGCCGATGGTTTCGGCTCTTGCCGTAATGATATTTTTTTGGAAGCCCAGTCTCTGGGCCCTGGTTTTTTTGCTCTGCTCTTATAATTTAGTTCATTTCGGAGTGCGCTATACTGTTTATCTGCATGGTTTACATCGCGGTATCGGGGTTATTGAAACGATTAACAGTTGGAATTTGCCCTTGGTCAGAAATGTTATGGAGTTTGTGACCACCGCTTCCCTGGCGGTAACCGCTTTTCTGATGGTTGACTATTTTGCTTTGCAGGGGTCTGCTGCTCTTACGGCTCCTTTTTTTCTGCTGTTGGCATTAATCGGCTGGCTTGTTTGGCGCCGAAAAGAGTTGGGTGGAGATCGACCGCGTTTGCTGGAAATTATTCCGGTGGGGGGATGCGTGGCGCTTGTTTGTCTAATCTTTTTTTGACTTAGTGGTCCTCTGCTTTTTTACGAGATCATCAACCATAAAAATAAAATAATAAATTGAGATGGTTAAAAAAGAATTTACGATAGTCAACAAACTTGGTCTTCATGCTCGGGCAGCGGCGGTTCTGGTTCAGCTGGCTGGTAGTTTCTCCTCGGAAATATCAATCACCAAAGAGAAACTTACGATCAATTGTAAAAGTATTATGGGAGTTCTGATGCTGGCTGCGGCCCAGAATACTGCAATTGTTGTCGAAATCGCCGGTGAAGATGAAGAAGATGCTCTTGAAGCTTTGGGAAATCTGATTGAAGACGGTTTTGGTGAATTGGATGGTGGATGATTATGGCTGATAGCAATACTAATACGACAAACTGTGTCGTCAGCGGGGTCGGGGCCTCACCGGGTATAGCGATCGGTCGTGCCTTTCTTCTTGATCGCGGAAAGCTTAAGCCTCGGGGCGAGAAGATCCCAAGTGATCGAGTTGCGGCTGAAACCGAGCGTTTTCTAAGGGCGGTTGCCGACGCCCGGCAGGAGCTGGAGGAGATTAAGGAGAAGACTTTAAAGAGTGGTGGAAATGAGGTTTCCGGACAGCACAACTACATCTTAGATGTTCATCTGTTGATGATGAAAGATAAGATGCTGGTTGATGATACAATAACCCTGATCAAGGAGAAGAAGATCAATGCGGAATGGGCATTGAGTTTGAACACTGAGAAAATAATTAACTTTTTCGAACAGATGCAGGATGCCTATTTGCGTGAAAGGCAAAGTGATGTTGCCCATGTCAGCGAACGGATTTTACGTCACCTGACCAAGAGTGATTACGATAGTATCGATAGAATCAGTCATGGGGTAATAATCGTTGCCCACGACCTTTCGCCGGCTGACACTCTGCAGCTCAATCCGCAAAAGGTTAGCGCCTTCGTTACCGATCTTGGGGGCCGGACCTCGCATACGGCAATTGTGGCTCGCTCTCTCGAAATCCCGGCTGTCGTCGGTACCGAGTACGCAACCGAAAAGATCAATGGCGGCGATCGTTTGGTGGTTGATGGTATTGAAGGGAAAATTATAGTCAACCCCAGTCGAGAGCAACTGGCTGCCTACCAGGAGAAGAAGAAGCAATATAACACCTTTCAGGCCCAGCTGATTTTAAATTGCGACCTGCCGGCGGAGACCACCGACGGCTTCCGCGTCGCCTTGGCAGGGAATATAGAGACCCCGGAAGAGACGGAATCGATTATTTCGCATGGGGCCTCAAATATAGGTCTCTACCGAACCGAATTCCTCTATCTTAACCGTCAGACTTTGCCTAGTGAAGAGGAGCATTTCTTAACCTATAAAAAGGTTACTGAATCGCTGCCCCCGGAAAGCACGACCACGATCAGGACCTTTGACCTTGGGGCCGACAAGATCGCATCGTCGGAATATTTTCAAGAAGAGAGCATAAACCCGGCCCTTGGGCTCAGGGGTATTCGTCTCTGCCTTAATCGGCAAGAAATTTTTGTTACACAAATTCGAGGTATCCTTAAAGCCAGTCATTACGGTAAACTCAAGATCATGTTGCCGATGGTTTCCGGTCTCAAAGAGCTGCGCCAGGCCCGTGAGATTGTTGAGGCGACCAAAGTCGAACTTGAGCGTGAGAAAGTCCCTTTTGATGCAGAAATTCCGGTAGGCATTATGATTGAGGTGCCTTCGGCAGCTATAATTTCAGACCAGCTTGCCCGGGAAGCAGATTTTTTCAGTATCGGTACTAATGATCTGATTCAATATACTTTGGCCCTCGATCGCAGTAATGAGCATGTCTCCTATCTCTATGAGCCGTTGCATCCGGCAATCTTGCGCCTTTTGGATCAGGTTATAAGTAATGCCCGCGATGCCGAAATTCCTGTTAGTATCTGTGGTGAGATGGCGGGTGAGCCGATCTATACTCTGGTTCTTCTAGGTTTAGGTCTGGATAAGCTCAGTATGAATGCCATCTCAATCCCCCATATCAAGCAGATCATTCGTCAGAGCACTTTTGTCGAAGCCCGGAAAATGTTGGAAGAGTCCCTTAAAATGAATACCGCAATCGAGGTTGAAGCCTATGTTGCAAAAGAGATGAACCAGCGTTTTCCCGAAACCTTTTTAATGAAAATCTAGATAAGTCCAGTTCTATGTAGTTGTAACTAAATAGGTTCTAGAGTTCAAAGATGATGTGCTTAGGGCATCATTTTTTCCGTTGAACTTTGAACTTTGAACTTTGAACTTTGAACTTTGAACTTTGAACTTTGAACTTTTTACTTATGGAGTTAACATGTCGACTAAAGATTATCTTTTTTCCTCGGAATCAGTAACTGAGGGGCATCCCGACAAGGTTGCCGATCAGATTTCTGATGCAATTTTAGACAGTATTATGAGTCAGGATCGTAAATGCCGGGTTGCTTGTGAGACCATGGTGACCACCGGGATGGCCGTGATTGCCGGTGAAATTACGACCGATTGTTATGTTGATATCCCGGCGATTGTTCGGGAGACGATCAAAAATATCGGCTACAACGATTCAGCAATGGGTTTTGACTGGGAGACCTGTGCTGTTTTGACCAGTATTGATAAGCAGTCGCCCGATATCTCTCAAGGCGTAACCGCCGGCGAAGGTCTCTACAAAGAGCAGGGGGCCGGCGACCAGGGCCTGATGTTCGGTTACGCCAGCGATGATACCAAAGAGCTGATGCCGATGCCGATTACCTTTGCCCACCGACTTACCCGGCAGTTGTCACGGGTGCGCAAAAATGGTTCACTTCCTTTTTTGCGGCCTGATGGCAAGTCTCAGGTCACGATTCAATATGAAAACTTTTTGCCGAAACGGGTCGATACCGTGGTTGTTTCGAGTCAGCATAGTCCCGATGTTACTTATGAGCAGCTGCGTGAGGCAGTTATCGAAGAGGTTATCAAAAAGGTTATGCCGGCTGAGATGGTTGATGCTGATACCAAATTTCTTGTCAATCCGACCGGCCGTTTTGTGATTGGTGGACCGATGGGCGATTGTGGTTTGACCGGCCGCAAAATAATTGTCGATACTTATGGCGGCAAGGGTGGTCATGGCGGCGGTTGTTTTTCCGGCAAAGATCCCAGCAAGGTCGATCGCAGCGCTTCCTACATGGCTCGCTATGTTGCCAAGAATCTGGTCGCTGCCGGCCTCGCGGCCAAATGTGAAGTTCAGCTTGCTTACGCGATCGGCGTGGCTGAGCCGTTAAGTGTGATGGTCAACGCTTTTGGTACCGGCAAGCTTCCTTCAGAGCGCCTGTCTGAGCTGGTTCGTAAACATTTCGAGCTTCGTCCGGCCGGCATTGTTGATAGTCTCGACCTTTTACGACCGATTTATCAGCAGACTGCGGCCTATGGCCATTTTGGCCGTATTGAGCCTGGTTTTTCCTGGGAGAAAACCGATTTAGCCGAAACCCTGAAAGAATCTGCCGGAGTTTAGCTTCTTAGCGTAAAGTAGGCATTGTATTATTGAAATTCTTATGTTAGTAGGCCCGCACCAAACAACGGAGAGATGGCCGAGAGGTCGAAGGCGGTAGACTCGAAATCTATTGTGGGCTTTGCGCTCACCCGGGGTTCGAATCCCCGTCTCTCCGCCATAAAATAGAAGCCCTTTGAAGTGGATGAAACCTATACCTCTTCAAGGGGCTTTTTGCGTTGTGGTAGAGTTTTTTTGAGTACCGAAAATTACCTTGACTGGTGACATTTTACCGCAGGTCTGCACTTAGTTGATGGAGTTTACTGACCTCTGACAATGGCCGCTGACTATCGAAAAACTGGCATACAAGTTGCAATTTACGTGGAATGTACTGGATTTAGTTGGTGGATTGTCAATTAGTATTTGCATATAGATAAAGTGTTTTTAGTTTCGGCTATACAGAGTCAGGTTTAATAAGATGAAGCGCGGTACGCAACTGTTGCAGGAGGGTTGGACCCGGCATTTTGCAGCTGTCGGTGCCCGCTTGCTCATGGCGGTCGAAGCTTTTGAGGAGATGGGGCATGAAGTCATTTTGCTCGACGAAGTCGACGACGCCCCGCAGCTGGATAACGTGGTCGATGAAAATTGTGAAACCTGTGCCGATGGGCAGGAGTTTAAAGTCATCTATTCACGGCCCACTATTTAAGGAGATGAGTCAGGTATGAGAAGCTTAAGCGATGTGGTTTTTGTCAGTGCGGTGCGGACGCCGATGGGCAGTTTCGGTGGTACAATGAAGGATATGCAGGTATATGATATGGGCGCTTTCCCAGTTCGGGAAGCCTTAAAGAGAGCCAATGTTGATGGTGAGGATGTTGATGAGGCGATAATCGGTAATTGCCGCCAGGCGGGCAACCATGTCAATCCCGGCCGGACTGTGGCTCTGAAAGGTGGTTGCGGGCAGCTGACCCCTGGGGTAACTATTAACAAAGCTTGTCCTGCCGGTATGAAAGCGGCGTCAATGGCGGTTTCGCAGATTGTCTTGGAGCAGGCTGATATTGTACTCTGTGGTGGCATGGAGTCGATGAGCACGATTCCTTACATGTTGAAAGGTGCCCGTTTTGGCGGCTTCAAGATGGGAGACCGCAAACTCGAAGATGGTTGGGGCGACAGTTTTGATCCGATCGCCAAGGTCAGCATGGGGATGACGGCGGAAAATGTCGGCGAAAAATACGGTGTAACTCGTCAGGAGATGGATGAATATGCAGTCCGCTCCCACCAGCGTGCTCAAACTGCGGTTGATAACGGTTGGTTTGCCGATGAGATCATTCCCGTGATGATTCCTGGAACCCGGAAGAAACCGGAGTTCGAGTTCGCTGCAGATGAATCGATTAAAGGTAACAGCACGGTTGAAGGTTTGAGTAAATTGCGCCCGGCTTTTAAAAAAGAGGGCGGCAAGGTCACCGCCGGCAATGCTTGTGGACTTACGGATGGTTCCGCAATGATGGTCGCAATGACCCGGGAAGCAGCGGCAGCGCGCGGTGTTAAACCTCTCTTTTCGATGGTCGATTTTTGTCAGACTGCAGTCGATGGAACCTTTATGGGTGAGGGGCCGGGCGAAGCGATTCCTAAAGTACTGCAACGGGCTGGGATGAGCTTGAGCGATATCGATCTTTTTGAGATCAACGAAGCTTTTGCGGCTCAGGTTCTGGGCAATGTTGCCCGTCTCAATCTTGATATCGACAAACTAAATGTCCACGGCGGTGCCATTGCCTTAGGTCACCCGACTGGTTGTAGTGGCGCTCGTATCATGGTGAGCCTCTATCATGCCCTTAAACGGCTCGATAAAGAGTTCGGTGTCGCTTCAATCTGTGGTGGCGGCGGAGCGACTATGGCGGTAATTCTCAAGCGCGAGAGTTAAAAAATATTTTTTAAAAATTTTTTGCCTGGTATTTGATAAAGGAGAAAAGCCATGATCGATTTAAAAGATAAGGTTGCAATTGTTACCGGCGGGAGCCGGGGAATTGGAGCAGAGATTGCCAAACTTTTGGGCTCTCTCGGGGCTAAAGTTGCGGTTAACTATAATAAGAGTGCCGAGCAGGCCGAAGCACTGGTTGACGAAATCAAGGCGATGGGCAGTGATGCCATAGCCTGCCAGGCCGATGTCTCGAGTCTGACTGATGCTGAAGCCCTGGTCGCGGCGGCTAAAGAGAAATGGGGTTCTGTCCACATTCTGGTCACCAGTGCCGGAATGAATTGGGATGGTACGATATGGAAGATGACGGCCGAGCAGTGGCAGAAAGTTATCGATGTCGATCTGACCGGAACCTTCAACTATATTCGCGCCTGTGCCCCGATCTTTCGCGAACAGAAGTGGGGTCGGATTATCACGATAACCTCTATCAATGGTCTCCGTGGCAAATTTGGCCAGACCAACTATTCAGCCGCCAAGGGTGGAGTTCTCGGTCTGACCAAAGCTGCAGCCAAAGATCTGGGGAAATACCTGGTTACCTCAAACTCGGTGGCTCCCGGTTTTATCCTGACCGAGATGGGTGAAGCGATGCCTGATGAATTCAAGCAGGTTGCTATCAACGAAGGAGTCTTGAAAAAAGCCGGCTTACCCAAAGATGTTGCTAATCTGGTAGCCTTCTTAGCCTCTGACGCTGCTGGTCACATTACCGGTGAAGTTATTAAGGTCGACGGCGGCCAATATATCTGATGGCGTCGTAAAATGTCCACCTGCTTCGTTCCCCTTCAACCTTCGTCACTGCGATGTACTTTATGTACGCCTCGTTCCTCAGGTTTTGGGCGCCTCGCATCTGAACATTTTTCTTTGCCATCACCTTAAATGGAGAAATATTAATGTCTGATTATAAATTTATCACTTATGAAGAAAAAGATGGAGCGGCCTTTCTTACAATTAACCGACCACCGCTTAACTGGCTTGATATTGCCACGATGGAAGAGATGAACTGCGCTTTGGACGGAGTTTTAGCGGCAGGACCTGAACTTAAGGTTCTGGTCATCAAGGCCGCGGGTGAAAAGGCTTTCTCTGTCGGTGTCGATGTCGGCGACCATACAGAGGATAAAGTTGGCCATATGATCGAGGCCTTTCATGGTATCTTTCGCCGTCTCGACCGCCTTGAGATTCCGACGGTAGCGGCGGTACATGGTGCGGTTCTCGGTGGTGGCTGTGAAGTGGCGCTTTTCTGCGATATGGTTCTGGCGACTGAAAATATCAAAATTGGTCAGCCTGAGATCAAACTAGCAGTCTTTCCGCCGATTGCAATCGCTGCTTTGCCGGCAATTGTTGGGCCCAAAAAAGCTTATGAGATGGTACTCGGCGGCGAAGCCATGCGAGCTGATGCAGCTTTGGCCTGCGGCCTTGTCAATAAAGTTGTTGCCCTCGATAATTTCGAGGCTGAACTGGAAAAATTCATCGCTACTTTTACTGCATTAAGCGGCTCGGCTCTGCGTTCAACTAAGCGGGCTCTAAAAGCGGCCTCCGGAAAACCTTTCTCCGCCGCCCTTGATACCGTCGAAGGTGCCTATCTTTACGACTGTATGCGCAATGACGACGCCCGCGAAGGCCTCAACTCATTTCTCGAAAAGCGCAAACCGGTTTGGAGTAATAAGTAATTTACGAATTACGAATATTTCGACCTGCCTCGATGTGGGGACAGACCTTTAGTTCTGTCCCCGTTAAAGGAGGGCGAAGCAAAGTTCATCACTATCCGCTGTTAATTTGAGGAGAAATTAAATGTCTGAAATTCCTGCAAAAATAAAAACCTGGCAGATGGTTAAACCGGGAGATCTGCAACTGACTGAAATTGATATGCCACCGATAGGTGAAGGGGAAGTTTGTGTCAAAATCGCCGGTTGCGGCATCTGCCATACCGATCTTGGTTTCTTTTACGACGGTGTCCCGACAGTTTGCGAGCCCCCTCTGACCTTGGGCCACGAAATTAGCGGCACGGTTATCGGCGGCGATGTTGAGATGATCGGCAAAGAGGTCATTATTCCGGCCGTTATGCCCTGTAATGAGTGTCCTATCTGTAAGGCCGGACGCGGTAACCGCTGTCTTAAACAGAAGATGCCTGGCAACAGCATCGGCATGTATGGCGGTTTTTCCAGCCATATCGTGGTGCCTACGGCAGGTCTTTGTGTTATCGATAATCGTGGTGAGCGGCCTTTGTCACATTATGCGGTTATCGCCGACGCTGGTACGACTCCCTATCAGGCCGCAATTCGGGCCGAGCTTGATAAACCCTATTTCCCCGATGGTGATCTGGTCGCAGTGACCGGTGCCGGGGGAGGGGTCGGAACTTATATGGTTCAGATTGCTAAAGCTATGGGCGCAAAAGTTGTGATAGCGATTGACATAGATGATGAAAAACTTGAACGAGCCTTAAAGTATGGGGCTGATCTAACGATCAATCCGATGGGTAAATCGAGTAAGGATGTTAAAGGCGAAATAAAAGCTTTTTGCAAGGAGCATGGTGTGCCGCACAACTACGGTTGGAAGATTTTTGAGTGCTCCGGCAGCAAACCCGGCCAGGCGTTGGCTCTCGACCTTCTCTCGTTTATCGGCAAGCTCGTGGTGGTTGGTTTTTCAATGGCCAAGCATGAGTATATGATCTCGAAACTGATGGCTTTTGATGCTGAGATGATTGGGACTTGGGGTTGTCATCCGAAATACTACCCGGCGGTTCTTGAGATGGTTCAGAAAGGCAAAGTGGAGATCGACGCCTTTCTCGAAACCCGGCCGATGAGCACGATCAAAGAATCTTTTGCCGAGGTCCATGCCAAACCGATTAGCCGCCGGATTGTTCTAATTCCAGATTTCGATTAATCTCGATGTGGGGACAGACCTCCAGGCAGGGCGCTAGCCCGTAGCCGGGCTGAGCTCTGTCCCCTTCGAAGTGGGCGTAGCAAAGTTCGCCGCTACCCGCTGTGACGTAATTTCTAAATATTTAAGGAGAAAGAGATGTCTTTAGAGTGGATACCAAGAGAGAATGAACCGAAAAATCACTACCTTTGGGAAGACGATCATTTTGGTAGTGAAGGTGATGCCCCCTGTACGATCTATGAGAAACGTCCGGTTGTTGACCCTGATGGTAATGTGGTTGAAGGGCTCTATACAGGCTGGATTATCCTCAATAATCCGAAACAGTACAACTCCTATACAACTGAGATGGTCAAAGGTGTAATCGCCGGTTTTCAGCGGGCTTCGGCCGATCGTCAGGTGGTTGCAGCCGTTTTTACCGCAGTAGGTGACAAGGCTTTTTGTACCGGTGGCAATACTAAAGAGTACGCCGAATACTACTCCAAACGCCCCCAGGAGTACGGCGACTATATGGACCTTTTCAACGGTATGGTCGATGCGATTTTAAATTGTAAAAAACCGACTATCTGCCGGATTAACGGAATGCGGGTTGCCGGCGGTCAGGAGATCGGCATGGCAGCCGACCTCTCGGTCTCTTCCGATCTGGCAATTCTGGGTCAGGCTGGGCCCAAGCATGGTTCAGCCCCGGATGGCGGCTCCACCGACTTTCTGCCCTGGTATTTAGGGATCGAAGAGGCGATGTGGAACTGTGTCTCCTGTGAGATGTGGAGTGCTTACAAAATGAAACGCTTAGGCCTGCTCTCCAAGGTTGTTCCCGTTATTAAAGAGGGTGAAAAATGGGTTCGCAATCCTCTGATTGAGACTGAAAAATGGGTTGATGATGGCGATATAGTTTATGGCGAATTTAAAACTGGAGCCGAAGCCAAAGAGGCCCGTAATTATGTGCGCTCGGCGACTATTGATCTGACAAAACTCGACGAAGCTGTTGACGAGATAGTCTGGAAATTTGCCAATCTGATGCCGCACTGTCTGATGAAGTCGGTTGACGGGATCCGCGCCAAAAAGAAATTCTTCTGGGATCAGGCGAAGTTGCCCAACCGGCACTGGCTTGCTGCCAATATGAATTACGAAGCTTTTATGGGCTTTAATGCATTCAATACGAAAAAAATTACGGGTCAGGATACGATCGATTTCATTAAATACCGGCAGCTCGTGGGTGAAGGTCAGGAGATCGGCGAAGCCCTCTACGAGCAAGTTTTCGGTACGCCGCAGGAGTAGTATTTTTATAACAGGGTAGTTGTAATTAGCTGAAGGGCGGGATGGATAACATCCCGCCCTTTTTGTTTTGACTTTGTTTTGCGACTTGTGTACCTTCCTCTGAACATTGACCACAAAAGGAAAGCTTATGTCAAATCTGCTTTGTCTGATTGATACCAGTGCTTTGGTCTATCGTGCTTTTCATGCGATCAGGCCCTTGACAACCTCGACCGGTTTGCCGACCAACGCGCTGTTCGGTTTCTGTCAGATGCTTATGAAGGTTCTCGATGAGAGTCAGCCGACCCATGCGGCGGCGGCTCTTGATCTGCCGGGGCCGACCTGGCGGCACCGAGTTTTTCCCGCGTATAAAGCTCAGCGGCCGCCGATGGATCCGGATCTGGCTGCGCAATTTCCCTTTATTCCCCGACTTCTTGAAGCCTTTGGTTTGCCGGCAGTGGGGGTTGAAGGTTTCGAGGCTGATGATATCATCGCCACATTGACGCGTCGGGGACGAGAGGCTGGATGTGAGGTTCTGATTATATCCGGAGATAAAGATCTCATGAGCCTGGTTGGTGACGGGGTTGTAATGTTTGATACCATGAAAAACAGGCGTTACGATTTAGCTACAGTTGCCGAGCGCCATGGAGTAACCGGAGAACGTTTGCTCGATCTTTTAGCCTTGGCTGGGGATGCGTCTGACAATATTCCGGGGGTACCGGGGATCGGCCCGAAAACGGCGCTAAATTTGCTGGCTGAATTTGGTGATTTGGATACCCTCATGCAGGAGAGTGAACGAATAGAGCGCAAAAGCTGGCGCGAAAAGATGTTGCATCATAAAGATGCGGCCGTACTCTCCCGGCGCCTGGTGACCTTGTCTGATGATGTGGAAATTAGTCTTGGTCTGGATGATCTTTTATGCCATGAGCCGGATCGTTCAGCCTTAAGAGAGCTTTTTGCCGAACTTGAATTTCATGCCCTAAGCCGTAAACTGAGCCCTGAGCGGACGGTGACCCGTGAAGGGTATCGGCTGATTGATACTTCAGAGAAATTTGTCGATCTTCTTAAAGAGCTTGATGATGCAAAAGAGATCGCTGTAGATACTGAGACTACATCCGTGGATCCGATGAGCGCCGAGCTTGTCGGTATCTCGTTGGCCTGGACGGATACGGATGCCGTCTACATTCCGGTAGGTCATGATGGTGATGTAATTCAACTTGATAAAGATAAAGTTTTGAACGGGTTGCGACCTTTTTTAGGCGATAACAAGGTCAAAAAATGGGGCCAGAATATCAAGTACGATGCCATTGTCTTAAAACGGGCCGGACTTGAACTCGGCAGTTTGGACTTTGATTCGATGGTTGCCTCTTATCTGGTTAATCCGACCCGGCATCGGCATGGACTCGATGCGCTGGCGTTGGAACACCTAGGTCATACCCCGATCACTTTCAAAGAGGTGGTCGGCTCGGGCCGTAATCAGGTGACGATCGACAAGGTTGCGCCGGAGAAAGTATCCGATTATGCCTGTGAAGATGCTCAGCTTGCTTTTCTTCTCTCCAAGCGGTTGGCGTCGAAACTGAAAGAAGACGGTCTCGAGGAACTTTTTTTGAAAATAGAACGGCCTCTGATCGAAGTTTTGATGCGGGTAGAGATGAATGGGGTCTATCTTGATGTTGAGCTGCTCAAAAAGACTGCCGTAGAGTATGAGCAGCGTTTGCAAGTTATGGCCAGTGAGATTTATGTTTTGGCCGGGGGCGAATTTAATATCAATTCGCCCAAACAGTTAGCAGAAATTCTTTTTGAACGTCTGCGTCTGCCAGTTATAAAGAAGACTAAAACCGGGCCCTCGACCGCGGTTGAGGTTCTGAGCAGGTTGGCCGAAGAGCATCCTCTTCCGGCGAAAATTCTTGAGTATCGCTCGCTGTCCAAATTGGTTTCAACCTATCTTGTGGCCTTGCCACGACTCGTTAATCGACAAACCGGACGGGTTCATACTTCCTACAATCAAGCTGTGACAGCGACCGGCCGTCTCTCATCCTCCGATCCCAACCTGCAGAATATCCCGATTCGTGGAGTAGATGGTGCTGTGATTCGGCAGGCCTTTATCGGGGTTGGAGAAAATCTGATCCTGGCGGCCGATTACTCACAGATTGAGTTGCGCATTCTGGCCCATTTTTCCGGCGATCCGGCCTTGGTCGATGCTTTTAGAAAAGGGGATGATATTCATACCCGTACAGCGGCCGAAGTTTTTCAGGTTTTGCCGATGATGGTCAGTCCGGAAATGCGACGCCAGGCCAAGGCGATCAATTTTGGTTTGATCTACGGCATGGGTTCAAATAAACTGGCTCGAGAGCTTGATATTGACAGAAAAACCGCAAAGGCCTATATAGAGGGCTATTTTGCCGCCTATGCCGGGGTTAACAAGTATTTTTCAAAGGTTGTGGAGGATGCTAAACGTTTGGAGTATGTTACGACTCTCTTTAAACGTCGTCGCTATCTTCCCGAAATAAACAGCAAAAATCACAACTTGAAGGAGATGGCGCGACGTACCGCCTTAAATACTCCGATTCAGGGCACTGCTGCGGACTTGATTAAGTTGGCTATGGTGGTTATCGATCAGCGTTTGTGCGAGCGCGGTTTTAAAAGCAAGATGATAATGCAGGTCCACGATGAATTGGTTTTTGAAGTCTTCCCAGATGAGGTTGATGACTTGACTCTTATGGTGCGTAAAGAGATGGCCGAGGTCTACCCCCTTAAAGTGCCGCTCGTAGTCGATATCGGGGTTGGCAATAACTGGCGCGAAGCGCATTGAGTTAAACTTATGATTTCATATCAGGACACTTTAGATTATCTCTACGGGCTTGAGCATTTTGGTATCAGTCTCGGGCTTGAAAATATTAACGAACTTTGTGACTCCTGTGGAAACCCTCAGGATAAATTGCGCATAGTTCATGTCGCCGGTAGTAACGGCAAAGGTTCCAGTATCGCCTTTTTACGGCAGATGCTGCGTCGGCATGGACTTTCCGTGGGGGTTTACAGTTCACCCCACCTGCGCCATTTCTCCGAGCGTATTGTCATTAATGAGACCCCTATCAGTGAAGCAGAAATTGTCGCTTTAACCCGTGAGCTTCGCCCTGTTGTTGAAAAAATTCCCCGTATCGTTACCTTTTTCGATTTTACCACCTGTATGGCGCTGCTCTATTTTGCCCGGCAGGCTCCCGATATAGTATTGCTTGAAACCGGTCTTGGGGGTCGTCTTGATGCCACCAATGTCGCCCGTAGACCCCTGCTTACGATGGTCACCAATATTGCTCTTGAACATGAGGAGTTCTTAGGTTCAACCCTGCTCAAAGTCGCAACTGAGAAAGCAGGTATTCTGAAGCCGGGAGTGCCCTTGGTTTCCGGGGTTAAGCAGGAGAAGCTGCGGGATTTTTTTGCTGAAAAACAACGGGAAATGGCAGCCGCCAGCAATTTTCTTGGTCGCGATTTTCGTATCCGTCGCCACCGTGACGGTTCATTCTCCTATTACGGTCCTGAATATCATTTCACAGGTCTCAGGCTTGCAATGGGCGGTCGGCATCAGCAGGATAACGCAGCCCTGGCGCTGCGGGCTCTTGAATACCTTTCGCATGAAGGTCTTTTTGAGACCGACGCGCAACTGGTGGCTGAGGCTTTATGGGAGGTGCGCTGGCCGGGCCGTTTGCAGAAGGTCGGTAGTCGGCCCGATATCTATCTCGATGGGGCCCATAATCTGCACGGGGTCCGTGCCTTGGAGCCGGAGTTGAGTAGTTTGGCGACCGATCGTCGTCTGGTTCTAATCCTTGGGGTTATGAAGGATAAGCGTATTAAGGAGATGACGGCCCGTCTGGTTCCTCTGGCGGATGAAGTAATTGTTACACAAGCCCCATTGGATCGGGCCTGTTCACCGGAACGTCTGGCGGAAGAGGTCAGGATACACTGTTCCCGGGTAACCGTGACCACTTCCGTGGCCGAGGCCTTTGCTTTGGCTCGGAGCCGTGCCGGGGTCGACGATCTTATCTTTCTTACCGGATCGCTCTATTGTGTTGGTGAAGCCTTCAACGTTTTGGATTTACCTGTTTTGTAGTTTGAAAGACCATGAAGATTAATGCAATTTACGGCAGTCCCCGGCGTAATGGAAATACGTCTAAGCTTTTGCAATCTGCGATTGCCGGAGCTCGCAGCTCCGGGGCCGAGGTGACTGAGATCGTTCTGCGTGATCTCAAGCTGCAGCCCTGCCTGGAGATCTACGCCTGTCAAAAAGATGGCCATTGTGCCATTAAAGACGATTTTCATAGCTTGGCCGATAGGCTGCTTTCGGCCCAGGCCACGATCTTGGCTTCACCGATCTTTTTCTATGCTGTCAGCGCTCATGTTAAAGCGATGATGGATCGTTGCCAGTCTCTATGGGTGAAAAAATACTGGCTCGATAAAAAACCTTTGGGCCGACTCGACAACCACAAGCCCGGGCTTTTTCTATCTGTCGGTGCAACCCGGGGCAAACGCTTATTTGAGGGGGCGGAGATGAGTGTCAGATACTTCTTCGATACCTTTGACACTTCACTCTGGCGAACTTTGGGTTATCGTGGTCTTGATGAGGCTGATGATGTTCTCAAACACCCCGAATATCTTGCCGAGGCCCGTCAGGCTGGTATTGATTTGGTCGAAACGATAGATTACAAGTAACTTTTCAGGTACCCACCATAAAGCTAAAGCAAATAGCGGCGAACGTTGCTTCGCCCACTTCGAAGGGGACAGAGCTCAGCCCGGCTCGGGCTAAAGCCCGGCCTTGAGGTCTGTCCCCGCATCGAGACAGTTTGGGGAAGGCACCTGCATAGTTACATTGATTCATTATAGGTTAGGAAAATATGCAAATCTTTAGATGTGAAACTAAGTCCATAATATTCTTTCTTGTTAGCTTGTCAGTTTTGCTGGTGGGAATTTCAGTTTCTGGTGCCGCAGTTCCCAACCTGCCCGGTGCGACCGCGGCGGTCGCCGATAAAACCGTCGAGATTGAAGCCCGTTACCTTTACTATGATAAGCAAGCCAATCTCTATCATGCTCAGGGTGAGGTGGTGATTCGCCAGGAGGGGATGGAGCTTAAAGCCGACAAGGCTATTCTCAACCAGGCTTTGAATGAATTTGAGGCCTGGGGTGATGTTCTCCTGCGTGACCAGACCGACTACCTCGCCTGCCGCTATCTCAAATTTAACTATCGCGATCAGATCGGCTCAATCAAAGATGGCCGGATTTTTATTAAAGAGAAAAATTACTATATTACCGGCGAAAATATTGAAAAACTGGGACCCAATGAGTACGACGTCGAGAACGCGACCCTGACCACTTGTGATGCCGAACGCGCCGCCTGGTTGATTCGCTGTAAAAAGGTGCACGTTAAAGAGGGTGGTTACGGGGTTGTTGACAACGCCGTATTTGCCGTCAAAAATGTACCGGTACTCTATCTTCCCAAAGGTGTCTTCCCCGTAAATACCAAACGTCAGACCGGTTTCCTGTTGCCTGGTATTGGATATTCCGACAAAGATGGAGTAGTTGTCAAGAACGCCTTTTTCTGGGCCATTAATCGATCGCATGACCTGACCCTCTACCCTGAAATCTATAGTGAGAGGGGGGTAAAATTTGGCGCTGAATATCGTTATGTGATTAATGAACAGGCTAAAGGGGATATCCGGGCCGCTTTTATCAGTGATAAACTGGTCGAAGATTCTCCCGAAGATTATCCTTATGCAGATAAGGAGCGCTGGGCCTTCGGAGGTCACCATTTTCAGACCCTAAATAGTGGTACGATTTTAAAGGCCGATGTCAATCTGGTTAGTGATAATGAGTACCTTGAGGATTTTCCTGATACTTTTTCTGGGGCTTTTATCGATGAGCTTGGTAACTCCGACTACAAGACCGATACCTATCTACGTTCACTGGCGGTTGCCACCCATAGCTGGGAGCGTTACAATGTTACAGCCGAAGGCCGTTACTATCAATCTTTGTTACGTGAAAATGATGATGAAACTCTGCAATTGTTGCCGGAAATAACGCTTGCCGCCCTCAATCAGCCGGTGGCCGGAGCCGATTGGTTCTTCTGGCGTTTGCGGGGGGTCTATTCTAATTTCTGGCGTAAGGATGGGGAGCGGGGTCATCGTTTTGATCTTAATCCGGTTATGACTATGCCGTTTAAATTAGGTGCTTTCGAGGTTATCCCTTTTCTCGAACTTCGGGAAACCTATTATCAAACCAGTAACTCGGATGGCCGTAGTGACGGCAGTGAGTCGCGTGAGACCATGGCGGCCGGAGTTGAAATCAAAAGTGTCGCTGAACGGGTCTATGCTTGTGACTGGTTTGGGATGGATCGTCTGCTCCACACTCTGGAACCGACAGTTGGCTACCGTTATGTCCCCGATGTTGACCAGTCTGACCTGCCCTCTTTTGATGATATTGACTATCTGGCGGAGGAGAGTAACGTTACTTGGGCTCTGGTCAGCCGCTTGGTCGGGCGTTATCCGCAGGCCGGTCAGGCAGATCAATTTGATTATCATGAGTGGTTGAAATTTCAAGTTGGTCAGGCCTACAGTTTTATCGATGTCGCTGATGGTCAGCGTTTTCTGGAGGATGACCAGCACGCTTCAAACTTCTTCAGCCAATTAGAGTTACGCAGTCGCGGCGGCGGTCTCTATATGAAGCTCGAAAATCGTTTTGATCCCTATGACAATGCCAACGAATTGATGACAGCTTTTTTAAGTACCACTGATCGACGTGGCGATTTCCTTTCGCTGGAGTACCGCTATGAACAGGAGATTGCAGAAATATTTACCGGGGTTGGCCGCTTTCCGCTCTGGAGTTGGCTCGATGTTTACGGCAGTATCCGTTACTCATTTACTGACAGTCATATATGGGAGACCATCTACGGTTTTAACTATCATGCCCAGTGCTGGTCAATTGATTTCTCGGTTGATGAGGAGCGTGACCCTTACGATCTCTCCTTTCGCTTTCTTTTGAGTTTCAACGGTCTGGGCGGATTGGGGAGCAATTAAAAAAGGGCTCAGTTTATAGTGAATGGTGGAAATTTGCCGAAGTCCAATTAATGTGTATGATGGTGAAAAAGTGCGAGCATCAGGCTTTACCTATGCCGGTGTTGGGCGTAATTAATTGGCCAATTTTTTCTTGACAGGGGAGTGTTAACTATAATAGTGAACGCTTTCACCTGTTTTTTGGTATGCAGTATACAATTACGGTTAGTTTTTTAATGATCTTTAAATTTATCCGGGGGGATTAGCACGATGTCGCTGAAAGAAGCACAGTTAGAACGTTTAGAGAGTATGAACCAGGCCGCTGAGATAAGCGGAGGTGAGGCTCGTATCGCCAAGCAGCATGAATCGGGGAAGATGACTGCCCGCGAGCGCATGCTCTATTTTTTTGATGAAGGGACTTTTGAGGAGATCGATAAATTTGTCACCCATCGTTGCACCGATTTTGGTATGGAGAAGAAAAAAATTGTTGGTGACGGTGTCGTTAGTGGTTATGGTCGAGTCAATGGCCGCCTGACTTATGCCTGTGCTCAGGATTTTACCGCGATCGGTGGGACTTTGAGTGAAACCAATGCCCAGAAGATGTGTAAGATTCTCGATATGGCGGCTAAAAATGGCGCTCCTTTTATCGCTTTGAATGATTCGGGCGGTGCCCGAATTCACGAGGGGGTCTCCAGCCTGGGCGGTTATGCCGAACTCTTTTATCGCAACACCATCTATTCCGGGGTTATTCCGCAGTTGGCTACGATTTTAGGTCCCTGTGCCGGCGGTGCCGTCTACTCTCCTGCAATCATGGATTTCATTATCATGACGAAAAAGAGCAGTTATATGTTCATTACCGGTCCCAATGTTATCAAGACCGTGACCAATGAAGATGTAACCCAGGAGAAGCTTGGTGGCTCCAATACTCACATGAAGACCAGCGGGGTCTGTCATGCAGCAGGCGAGAGTGATCAGGATAGTATCGATACGACTAAAAGATTGCTCAGTTTTATTCCTCAGAGTAACCGGGAAAAAGCGCCGCTGGTTCATTTCGATGGTGAAGTTGAGGCAGTTCTTCCGGAGCTCAACGACATCGTGCCGCCCGATTCTCGTAGGCCTTACGATATCAAAAAGATCATTACCCTGACGGCCGACCATGGCGACTTTATGGAAATCCAGCCCGATTATGCCAAGAATCTGGTGATTGGTTTTGCCCGTTTTAATGGTGAGTCGGTTGGCATTATTGCTAACCAGCCCAATTTTATGGCCGGTTGCCTGGATATTAATGCTTCCGACAAGTGTGCCCGTTTTATTCGTTTCTGTGATTGTTTCAATATTCCATTGTTAACCTTTGTCGATGTTCCCGGCTTTTTGCCCGGTTCCGGTCAGGAGTTTGGTGGAATTATCCGTCACGGTGCCAAGATTATTTTTGCCTATGCCGAAGCGACGGTTCCAAAAATCACCATAACCACGAGAAAATCATTTGGTGGGGCCTATTGCGCTATGTCGTCACGACAGCTCGGTGCCGATATCCACTATGCCTATCCGACAGCTGAATTTTCGGTTATGGGGCCGGATGGGGCCGTCAATATCGTTTTTAATAAAGAGCTTAAAGCGGCTGAAGACCAAGTTGCCAAACGCCAGGAGTTGGTCGATAACTACAAAGAGAATTTTGCCAATCCCTATAGGGCCGCATCTTACGGTTTTGTCGATGAAGTTATTAAGCCGGAGATGACTAGAATAAAAATTATCCGGGCTCTGGAGATGCTGCAGGACAAAGAAGAGCAGTTGCCCTATCGCAAACACGGAAACATTCCACTGTAAATTAATAAAGAGGTGATTTTTATGAGTTGTACAGATAAAAAAGCCCGTTTAGCGGAGCGTCAGGAGCAGTGGCAGGGGATGGTTGATAAAGCCTTGAGCCGTTTCCCTGAACGTAAAGAGAACTTTTCTACAACCTCCGGCATTGAGATGAAGCGGCTCTTTGGACCGGCTGATGTTGATGCTGTCGACTATAATGAGGATGTCGGTTTCCCTGGTGAATTTCCTTTTACCCGCGGGGTACAGCCGACCATGTACCGAGCCCGTTTCTGGACCATGCGTCAGTATGCCGGGTTTGGTTCGGCCAAACAGACCAATGAACGTTACCGTTATCTCCTCGGACAGGGACAAACCGGTTTAAGCGTTGCTTTTGACCTGCCGACCCAGATTGGTTACGATTCCGATATGGAATTGGCCGATGGCGAGGTCGGTAAAGTTGGGGTAGCTATTGACTCTCTGGCTGATATGGAGATTCTTTTTGACCAGATCGCTCTCGATAAGGTCAGTACCTCAATGACCATCAATGCCCCGGCTGCCGTTCTCCTGGCGATGTATATCGCCGTGGCGGAAAAACAGGGGGTGAGCTCCGACAAACTCCGCGGGACGATTCAAAATGATGTCTTAAAAGAGTATTTTGCCCGCGGTACCTATATCTTTCCGCCGCAGCCGTCGATGAAGATCATCACCGATATATTTTCCTACTGTAAGGATAATCTGCCTAACTGGAATACCATCAGTATCAGTGGCTACCATATTCGTGAAGCTGGTTCTTCGGCGGTGCAGGAGGTCGCATTTACCCTGGCAGATGGTCTCGCCTATGTCGATGCGGCGGTTAAAACCGGCCTCGATGTCGATGATTTTGCCAAACGGCTCTCATTCTTTTTTAATGTGCATAACAATTTCCTTGAAGAGGTGGCTAAATTCAGAGCCGCCCGCAGACTCTGGGCCCGGCTTATGAAGGAGCGTTTCGGGGCTAAAAAGGCTTCATCGATGATGATGCGTTTCCATACCCAGACAGCCGGTTGTAGTTTAACCGCGCAACAGCCCGACAATAATGTGGTTCGGGTTACAATGCAGGCTTTGGCCGCAGTTTTAGGCGGCACCAACTCTCTGCATACCAACTCACGGGATGAGGCCTTGTGTCTGCCGACCGAAGATTCAGTGCGGATTGCCCTTAGAACCCAGCAGATCATTGCCCATGAAAGCGGGGTTGCTGATACTATCGATCCGCTGGCCGGCTCTTACATGGTTGAGTCGATGACCTCTGAGATTGAGGAAAAAGCGCTTGAATACATCAATAAAATTGATGATCTGGGCGGAGTCGTCAAGGCCATTGAAGCTGGATTCATGCAGCAGGAGATTGGTGACAGCGCCTATGCCTATCAGAAGTCAGTTGAGACTGCAGATCAAGTGATTGTCGGGGTTAACAAGTTTACGATCGAGGAGGCCCCGCCTGAAAATCTCTTACGTATCAAACAGGAGATGGAGATCGAGCAGCGCAAGAGCCTTGCGGCCGTGAAGGCGGGACGCGATGCGAATGCAGTTGACGACTCACTTAAGGCTTTAAGAGAGGTCGCAGAATCGGGAGATAATTTGTTGCCGGCCATTGTCTCTGCCGTCAAGACCTACGCTACTTTAGGCGAGGTTTGTGGCATTTTGCGAGAAGTTTTCGGGGAATACATCGAATCCTAAAGGAGATATGAAAATGGATAAAAAGATAAAAGTATTGATTGCCAAGCCGGGGCTTGATGGCCATGATCGTGGTGCCAAGGTAGTATCGAGAGCCCTGCGTGATGCCGGAATGGAGGTTATCTATACAGGTATCAGGCAGACGCCGGAACAGATTGTCGCGACCGCTGTACAAGAGGATGTTGACAGTATCGGTATGAGTTGTCTTTCCGGAGCCCATAATAAACTTTTTCCCAAGGTTGTTAACCTTTTGAAAGAGAAAGGGGCTGGCGATGTACTGGTTTTTGGCGGTGGTATTATCCCGGACGAAGACATTCCAGGTCTGAAGGAATCTGGAATTACTGAGATTTTTTTGCCGGGAGCCTCAACGGAAGATACGATTGAGTTTATAAGAAATAATGTTAAGCAGGGAGTTTAGTTAGTTTAACAAGCTTTGTTTGCAGGCACAAATTAACCAGACACAAAGTTGAAAGTGAAAAAAACTTTGCGTCTGGTTAATAGTATCTTTGCACCAAAATTTTGGAAACCTGCTTGGTTCCGGCTAAGCCAGGTTGTGAAAGGAATTAAGATTGGAAGATTTAGTTGATGGACTCTTGTCCGGCAAGGTAAGGTCTTTGGCCAAGGCGATTACTGTTATCGAGAACGACCGGCCTGGAAAAAGAGAATTGTTAAAGCGGGTTTATCCGAAAACCGGTAACGCCTACCTGCTTGGTATAACCGGCCCTCCGGGGGCCGGAAAAAGTACCTTAACCGACAAGGTCATCGCCAATCTGCGCAAGCAGGGCAAAACCGTCGGGGTTATCGCGGTTGATCCCTCCAGCCCTTTCTCCGGGGGCGCGATTCTTGGAGATCGGATACGCATGCAGCAGCACGCTTTGGATGAAGGCGTCTTTATTCGCAGTATGGCAACTCGTAGTCACTTGGGTGGCTTGGCCAAGAATACGGTTGATGTTATCCACCTGCTTGATGCTGCCGGCAAGGATGTGATTATTGTCGAGACCGTTGGTGTCGGGCAGGATGAGGTTGATATCGTCCGTATTGCTCAGACGACGGTGGTTGTGATGGTTCCTGGTCTAGGTGACTCGGTGCAGATAGCTAAAGCAGGGGTTATGGAGATTGCCGATGTTTTCGCCATAAATAAAGCCGACCGTGATGGGGCCGATAAGCTCTTCAGTGAAATCCGGGCGATGCTTGATATGGTTAAAGGTGAAATTAAGCCTGAGGTCTTTAGAACTGTGGCCGTCGATGATGTTGGTATTGAGGAGTTGGTGCAGGGTATTTTTGCCCACGGAGCCCGGGTGGAAGAGAGCGGTTTTATTGAAGATAAGCGAGCTAGGAAAGCCGAAAGTGAATTGCGTGCTTACCTCGTTGACAATATCATGGAGCGTTCATTAGGGTTGCATATTTATGACGATGTCGTAAAACGGGTTGCAGCCAAAGAGATTACACCGATGGATGGTGTTGAAGAGTTGTTTTGCAAGCTTGGCATGGAAAAAGGAGAAAATTGAGATGCTGAAAAAAATTGATCATATCGGCATTGCCGTCAAAGATATTGATGAGACCGCAAAATTTTATCGGGATATGCTGGGAATGGAGTTTCACGGTATTGAAGAGGTTGCAGACCAGAAAGTCAAGGTTGCCTTTTTTCAGATTGGCGAAACCCATATTGAGCTGGTCTGTCCGACCAGTGATGAATCGGCCGTGGCCAAACATCTTGAGAAAAAAGGTGAAGGTATTCATCACATCTGTTATGCTACTGATGATATTGTCGCAGATCTAAAAGATCTCAAAGATAAAGGCGCGCGCCTGGTTGATGAAGAGCCCCGTACCGGGGCCCACGGAGCTAAGATCGCTTTTATTCACCCCAAAACCTCGAAAGGGGTCTTGACCGAACTCTCACAAAAGTAGTCGTCAGTGACAACTGACAACTGACAACTGACAACTGGCAACTGGCAATGAACTATGAATAGTTATCCTGGCTCTCTGCAAGGGCTTGTTGAACATTTAATGAAATTGCCGGGTGTCGGTCGCAAGACTGCTTCCCGACTCGCTTTCCATATTGTACGGATGCCTGGTGAGCAGGCCGAAGATCTGGCGGCGGCAATTATCGAAGTTAAAAGCCGCCTTGCTCTTTGCTCGTTTTGCCAGAACCTTACTGAATATGAACTTTGCCCTATCTGTAGCGATACGAGCCGAGATTCTCATAAGCTGTGCGTGGTCGAATATCCAGCCGATGTTGCAGCAATCGAAAATAGTGGCGCTTTTAAAGGTCGCTATTTTGTTCTGCATGGTATCTTGGCTCCGATGCAGGGCTTGGGGCCGGACGATTTACGGCTTGAAAAGCTGCGGCAAATAGTGGTAAATGAGAAAATAAGCGAAGTTGTTCTCGCCACTAACCCTACTGTAGAAGGCAACACTACTGCCCTTTTCTTGAGCCGTTTTCTACGCCCTTTGGGGGCTCACATAAGCCGCCCGGCCTGCGGGTTGCCGGTTGGCGCCGACCTTGAATATATGGACTCAGTAACCATCCGTAAGTCTCTGGATGGGCGGGGACCTCTCTAATAACCTTGGGAAACTTTTATCCCGGGAGTTAATTATTTCTAATTTATCTGTTTTCAAGCAATAAATGCTTCACTTTTGTTTTTTTGTATTGTATACAGTGTACCGTTAAGTCACATTGTATACATGGCTATGTCTGGTTTTCAGTTGCAGACGATACTTTTACATGACGTTTTAGAAGCCGGCATATTGGTTTAGCGACTTTAATTGAGTGATCGGGTAAAGAACCCATTTATCATGATAGCCCTTAGTCAAAAGGAGAATATTCCATGATCGAAGTTAGAGTACATGGCAGAGGTGGCCAGGGTGGGGTTACCTCGGCTGAGATGTTGGCCATTGCCGCGATCAACGAAGGCAAATTTGCTCAGGCCTTCCCTAGTTTTGGGCCGGAACGTCGCGGGGCTCCGGTTATTGCCTTTGCTCGGGTCAGTGAAGAAAAAATTCGTAATCGCACCAAGGTTTATACCCCGGATGTCGTAATTGTTCTGGATCCTTCGGTATTATCTATTGTTAATGTCGAAGAGGGTTTAAAGAGCGATGGCATGTTGGTTATTAACAGTGCCAAATCGGTGGCCGAGTTGCGCAATGAGTACGGTTTTAAGACCTCTCTGGCCCAGGTTGATGCAACCCATATCGCCATGGAGGAGTTGGGTTTGCCGATCACCAACACGACGATGCTGGGGGCAACGGTTAAAGCCGTTCAAAGCTTGATTCCTGTTGAGTCCCTGGTGGCTCCTCTGGAAGCCCGTTTCGGGCGTATTGCCGCGCGCAACATCAAAGCCATGCAGCGGGCCTATGACGAAACTGAGATTGATATCATATAGCCCCGCCAATCTTGATGATGATTTCGATATAAATTTAAATGTCGGATCAGCTAAGGAGAGTAATAGTGACGAAGAAATTTAATGAAAAAGCCTGGCATGAATATGATTTGGGTTTTATGGTGTCAAAGCCAGGTTGTGCGGCCGAGTATCGCACCGGAGATTGGCGCTCCCAGCGTCCCCAAACCAATAAGGATAAATGTATCAAATGCGGGGTCTGTTATCTGGTCTGTCCCGAAGGGGCGATCGTTCTGGCCGCCGATGGTACCTATGATTTTGATCTCGAGCATTGCAAGGGTTGTGGTATTTGCGCAACCGAGTGCTGGACCGGCTGCATCAGCATGGCTGAGGAGGGCGAATAATGGCTAAAAGAGTAGGAATTGAAGTTTCGCTGGCGATCAGTGAGGCGGTCAAACTGGCGAATGTTGACGCCATCGCCGCCTATCCGATTACTCCGCAAACCCATATTGTCGAACATCTTTCTGAGCTGGTGGCTGATGGTGAGCTCGATGCTGCCTTTATTCCTGTTGAATCTGAACATTCAGCCATGAGTGTCTGTGCCGGGACCTCTGCGGCCGGGGCCCGGACCTATACGGCAACCAGTTCGCAGGGCCTGGCTTTGATGAATGAGATCCTCTATATCATCCCGGCCCTGCGCTTGCCGGTGGTTATGACGATTGCCAACCGCGCTATTTCCGGTCCTATCAGTATCTGGAATGACCACAGCGACATTATGGGCGTACGTGATACCGGCTGGATCGCGGTCTTTGCCGAAAACGGTCAAGAAGCTTTTGATCTCTCCCTGATGGCCTTTAAGATTGCTGAAGATCATCGAGTCCTTTTGCCGATAAGCGTAAATATTGATGGTTTTACGTTAAGTCATGTTATTGAACCGCATGAGTTCCTGGGTCAGGAAGAAGTTGATAAATTTCTTCCTGAATATAAACCTGCAGTCCAACTCAATCCCGATGCTCCGGTAAGTATGGGTACGGTCGGGATTCCTGAAATATTTACCGAAGCTAAGAAGTGTCAAGATGAAGTTTTAAAAGGTTCAGAAGCGGTAGTCAAAGAGGTCTTTGCTGAATTTGGCGAGATGTTCGGCCGTGAATATAAAGTTGTTGAAACCTATCGCAGTGAAGGTGCTGAGACCCTGTTGATGACTATGGGCAGCGTTAGTGAAACCGCCATGGAAGCGATTGATAAAATGCGTGATGAAGGCAAAGCAGTAGGTTTGATTCGTTTGCGGCTTTGGCGGCCCTTTCCAGTAGAGGCTCTGCGGGCGGAAATGGTCGGAGTTAAAACTTTAGCTGTTATTGATCGGGCCGTCTCGTTTGGCGGTACCGGCGGTCCGGTGGCCAGTGAGGTTCGTTCAGCCTTATATTCGATCGATCAGGCACCTTATGTGGCCAGTTTTATTGCCGGCCTAGGTGGTCGGGATATCACTATCGATGATTTTATAATGGTTGTTGGTCAGGCTGAAAGAATGGCGGCAGAAAAAGAAATCCATCAATACAAGATGATAGGAGTGCGGGAATAATGGAGAATTTAAACGTCTACGCAGCCAAACTGGCTCCGCAACAGGAATCTTTGGCCCCAGGTCATCGCGCCTGTCAGGGCTGTGCCGAGTTGTTGGCGGTACGTCTTGTGGCCAAGACCTTAGGTAAAGATTATATCATTGCCAACGCAACCGGATGTCTTGAGATTGTAACCTCGTCTTTTCCGCATTCAGCCTGGGAGGTGCCCTGGATCCATGTTGCTTTTGAGAATGCTGCAGCTGTGGCTTCCGGGGTTGAAGCCGGGGTTAAAATTTTAAAGAAGAAAGGGAAATATCCGGTTGATCGTAAAATTACCATTATCGCTCAAGCTGGTGACGGCGGTACTGTCGATATTGGTTTGCAGGCGCTTTCCGGGGCTTTGGAGCGTGGTCATGATATGGTCTATATCTGTTATGATAACGAAGCCTATATGAATACCGGAATCCAGCGCTCCAGTGCCACTCCATATGGAGCGACGACTACGACCTCACCGGCGGGTGAAGCCTCACCATTAGGGCAGCATACAATGAAGAAAAATGTGGTCGAAATTGCTGCAGCTCATAATATACCCTATGTTGCCACAGCCTCACCAAGTTATCCTTTCGATCTGATGCAGAAGGTCCGTAAAGCTGCGGACACACCGGGTCCGGCCTACATTCACTGCTTTGTGCCCTGCCCGACGGGTTGGCGTATGGCTCCAAATCTGGCCGTCAGTATTGGCCGGATTGCGGTTGAGAGCAAAGTCTTTCCTCTCTATGAAATTGAGAACGGGGAGTATAAGATGACCGTTACCCATAAGAACCATCGGCCGGTGATCGACTATCTGAAGCCGCAGGGACGTTTTCGGCATCTGAGCGAGGGCAATATTGCCGAAATTCAGCAGCAGGTTGATAAATCCTATGATCGCTTGTTGAAAAAAGTTAAAATGAGCCAGATTGAGCTCGATTAAGAAGGGGGCATTATGAGTGCAGAAAGTTTAAGCCGAGAGGTTGCAGCCCTCTATGATAATAATTCGGCAAATATTATTGCCATGCTGCAGGAGATCCAAAGCCGTAATAAAAATCGATATTTGCCACGTCCGGAACTTGAAGCTCTGGCAGCTTGTCTGGAAATTCCGGTGAGCAAGGTCTATCGTATAGCCACATTCTTCAAGGCTTTCAATTTAGAGCCTAAAGGTGAACATATGGTCAGTCTCTGCGTCGGCACCGCCTGTCATGTGCGGGGCGCGGCCAAGATTCTGACGGCGTTAGAGGGAGAACTCGGAATTGTCGACGGTGGTACTACCAGTGACCTTAAATTTTCAATTGAAACTGTTAACTGTGTCGGGGCCTGTGCCCTGGGGCCGGTTGCCGTTATTGATGAAGAGTACTTCGGTGAACTGGAAGGTGACAAGCTTCCGGAAATCCTTAATCGTTTTCGTTAAATTAAAACTGTCTCGATACAGGGATCGGTTTCGACCGGTTCCCTTCTGAGCGGAGCGAAGTCTGTCGTTACCCGCTGTGACTTAAAAATTGAAAACTTATTTTATATTAAGGAATTTGATATGAAAAAGATAGAGAATGCATCGCAGCTTGATGCCTATCGTGATCAGTGTACTGCCGGCCGTAATCCTGATCGGCCCATGATTGCCGTTTGTACTGGAACCGGTTGTCAGGCGCATGGCTGTGATAAGGTAGTAGATCTCCTGCGTACCGAGCTTGATGATGCCGGGTTGGCTGATAAGGTTGAAGTTAAAACCACCGGTTGCCATGGCTATTGTGAAAAAGGGCCTCTGGCTGTGATTCGTCCCGAAGGGATTTTATATCAGCGGGTCAAAGAGAAAAATATTGCTGATATTGTAAGTAAAACCATTGCCAAGGGTGAAGTCCTTGACAAACTTCTCTTTTTTGATCCGGCAACTAAAGAGCGGGTCAAACTTGAAAAAGATGTGCCTTTCTACAAACTTCAGGAACGTCTGGTTTTTGGTGATAATGGTCATATTGATCCGACCAGTATTGAGGATTATTTTGGAATTGGTGGTTATAAAGCTTTGCAGAAGTCTTTAACTGAGATGGATGCAGATGCCGTAGTTGCCGAGGTAAAAGAGGCAGGCTTGCGTGGCCGTGGTGGTGGTGGTTTTCCGGCTGGGCGCAAATGGGAGTCAGCTAAGAATGTAGCTGGCGATGTGAAATATGTTATCTGTAACGCCGATGAAGGCGATCCCGGGGCCTATATGGACCGTAGTCTTCTCGAAGGCAACCCGCACGCCGTTGTTGAAGGGATGATGATTGGCGCTTTTGCGATTGGGGCAACTGACGGCTATGTCTATGTTCGTAACGAATATCCGCAAGCTGTCCGCAATCTCCAAAGTGCTATTGACAGCGCTCGCAAACTCGGTTTGCTCGGGGAAAATATTTTGGGCAGCGGCTTTAATTTCGATATCCACATCAGCAAGGGTGGCGGTGCTTTTGTTTGTGGTGAGTCGAGCGCTTTGATCGCCTCAATTGAAGGTGAAGTCGGTGAGCCGCGAGCTAAGCATATTCATATGGCTGAGAGTGGTCTTTGGGGTAAACCGACGGTTTTAAATAATGTTGAGACCTGGGCTAATGTGCCGCTGATAATTAATCGCGGCGCTGCCTGGTATAAAGGTATCGGCACTGAGGGCAGTACCGGAACTAAAATCTTCAGTCTTGTCGGTAAAGTTAAAAATACCGGTCTCGTTGAGGTTCCGATGGGGATCTCATTGCGCAAGATAATTTTTGAGATTGGTGGTGGGATTACCAAAAACCGAGCTTTTAAAGCGGTTCAGACCGGTGGTCCTTCAGGCGGTTGTATTCCCGAAGAACACCTTGATATGCCGGTCGATTTTGATGCCTTGACTGAGCTTGGTTCGATGATGGGTTCCGGCGGTATGATCGTTATGGATGATCATACCTGTATGGTTGATGTCGCCAAATATTTTGTCGCTTTTCTCAAAGAGGAGTCTTGCGGTAAGTGTACCACCTGTCGTGAAGGTCTGCAGCGGATGTATGAAATTCTTGACAAGATTACGGAAGGTAAGGGAACTCTGGCCGACCTTGAACTGCTTGAAGAGATGGCTCCGGTTATTCAACAGGGTTCGATGTGCGGGCTTGGTAAAACCGCGCCCAACCCGGTGTTAAGTACCTTGCGCTATTTCCGCGATGAATATCTGGCTCATATTAATGACAAGAAGTGCCCGGCTGGCGTCTGCAAATCTCTAACCGCGGAAGCTCAGGCTTAAAGGGAGAAGATGATGATTGCTATAACCATAAACGGTAAAAAAAGTGAAGTTGAACGCGGCACGACCATTCTCAATGCGGCCGCTGCTCTTAATATCACAATTCCAACCCTCTGCCACCACGAGTTGCTCGAACCCTATGGGGCTTGTCGTCTCTGTCTGGTTGAGATAATTGATGGCGACTGGTCTACGGTAACTACCTCATGCAACTATCCGATTACCAAACCTTTAGTTGTTGAGACCGAAAGTGAAGCGGCCGTAAAAGCCCGCCGCATGGTTTTAGAGATGTTGATTGCCCGCTGTAACACTTCGCCTGAACTTAATCGTCTGGCCGCTGAACATGGTCTCGAAACCTCTCGTTTTGAGTTGCGTTACGATGACTGTATTCTCTGCGGTCAATGTGAACGGGTATGTCGTGAAGTCGTGGGGGCTAACGCTATTACCTTCGCTCAGCGCGGGGTTGATCGCGTAGTCGTACCGCCCTTTGGTGAAGAAGCGGATCAGTGTATCGGTTGCGGTGCCTGTGTCTATGTCTGTCCGACTGGAGCCATCAGTATTCAGGAAGATGGCAACCAGAAGATTATAGACCGCTGGTCTCGGGTTCTTGATCTTAAATATTGCACATCCTGTTACGTTGAAGTTGCACCTGCCTTCCAGTGTGACCAACTTCGTAAAGAGGCCGATCTTCCCGAAGACTTCTTCGATCTCTGCCGTGATTGCCGGGTGGCACAACGCTAGAAGGGTTGAGCACTCTTTTCTGACAGAAAAAACAATTATCAAAAGAGAAAGGGGCCGTTTTTACGGCCCCTTTCTCGTGGCAATTAATGTTAAAACAAGTATTGCTTTAAGGAGAAGGGTCGTGTGTTTAAGGGGGTGAAGGTTTGCTAGGCTAACCGGTAATGATGACTTGCACAAATTAGCTGCTACCGATCTGTGTACATCAAATTCGGAAATATCCAATTATACGTCGATTGAGCATGTATTACGATAATCTAATTTTTAACTAACTTTTTAATCAAACTGGTCGTTTCAGATTTTTGTAGTGGGAGTCAGGATAGTTGCAAATAATGCAAGGTTGTTCAGGTTTTTCG
>JANTGZ010000014.1 GCA_024762675.1 Thermodesulfobacteriota bacterium
CTCGATCCGATCGCTACGGCCCGGATCGAGGATCTGATTGGTGAGTTGCGCAAAAACTACACCATAATAATTGTGACCCACTCTATGCAGCAGGCTTCTAGGGTTTCGCAAAGAACCGCTTTTTTCCATCTTGGTGATCTTATCGAAGTCGGTTCAACCAAAAGGATTTTTACCAACCCGAGGCATCAGCTAACCGAGGATTATATCACCGGCCGCTTCGGCTAGAATTTATAGATTAAGATGTAGATAACCGATCAGCATCAAAATAAAGAGGAGAGCAAACAGAAGTCGGCTGCTCTGCATGACCATGACAATGAAGAGACCGTCCCGGGGAGGGAAGATGCCCATTGCCGATGGTAGATTGCGGCGCAGGGTGCGAATCGGGTTGGTAATTACATTGCCGGCAAAAAGGGCCAGCAGGATATGGGCGGAGTTGACTGTACCCTGGTGCAGAAGTTCAGAGGCGACCCCGGCCGCACTGATCAAACCGCCCAGGCGGGCGGCCATAATCGACAGGACTTCAGGTGGGAAAAAGGGGGCGGCAATTTCCGGGACAAACTCTTTCCAGGCGGCAAAAAAACCGGTTTTGTTCAGGTATGACACTAAAATATAGAGGGGAATGGTGATACAGACAACGCGAATAAGAATCTCTTTGCTACGTCGCCCTGATTTTTTCAGGGTTTGAGGCCAGGAATCGAGTTTTTTTGAGTAAGGTATAGATGGATGCTCAGATGGGTCATGATGGCTGGATATTGCCGACAGCGGTCGCAGACGGCAGATGCTCATGGCGACTAAGGTAATGATCAGGCCGGCTCCAAACATCATAGCAAAATAGTAGAGTGCGACAACCCCCAAAGCTCCGATAATCGGATACATAACCCGCAAGGAGTGAGAAATATAGGCTATATATGAGTTGCAGATAGCACTGATCCGCATTTCAAAACGGGAGATCCGGCCTTCGGCAAAAGAGCCGGCGAGGAGGCTGCCGGCCGCATTATTGGAGAAGATTGCGGTTACCATTGCCACTCCGGCGAGTTGCGGCAGGCGGGCGTAGGCGATCAGGGGTTTGAGTAAAGCGCTGGCGAACTTTGTCCAGTTTCTCAGTTCAAAGATGCTGCCGATAAAGGTTGCCAGGCCGACGAGAGAAATAAGCCGGCCCAGTCGCATAAGAATTCGCAGATTCGCACTGCTTGAGCTTTGGGAGAGGACGAAAGCAACCACCAGCAGACCCAGCATGCACCACGCAAGCCAGAGTATACGCCGCCAGGCAGAGAGTTTTTTTTGTATTATTTTTCTCACTATTGGGTTCCAAGGGAGATATTATTGTCTCGAGCACAATCTTTAATATGGTCGACAAATATACGGCTAAAAGCTCTGTTTTCTCCGAGTCCTTTAAGGATCGGGGTAACCTGAAAGCCAGCTTTGCGCAAAACACTTTTCCAGGAGTCGTCTTCTGAGCTTGCCATATCGTTGATAGCGTGGTCACCGGCGACAATCATGAATGGTTTGAGAAGCACTTTTTTGCTTTGGCAATGGCTTAAGTTGATGACTACGTCATCTAATGATGGGAAACCCTCAACCGCGCCGAAATAGGTCTGGACATCGGGGTAGAGCTCTCTCATCTTTTTTTGCGCTTCACCATAGATGCCAACCGACATATGCTCATTACCGTGGGCCATGTAGACTAATGCTGCCCCTTTTTCTCTAGCGGAGTTGACGTCGGCTTTAAGGGTTTTCAAGGCCTTTTCCAAATCTTCATGATAACTATAACGATCACCAGGCATGCCCAGGGCCGGCCGCCCCATGACCAGTTTGCCGAACGGCCGCCATTTTGCTTTCATTGTACGGATGGAAGCCAGGGCACTGACATACTGGTTTAGATCATGAGACTGTTCCATAAAGAAAATGTGGCTCGGTTGCACGATAATATCTTTGTAGCCCTCTTCAAGAAGATCGCCGAGGGTGGCAATAATATTTTTGCCGTAGAGAATCTCTTCCGGGATACCTTGATCGAGCCATTTTGAGGCTTCGCTCTGACGCTTTTTCCAGACTGAACGGATAATATTCGAGGTGAATGAGATCTTAACGGGAACTCCAGGAAAGGTTTGTTCGATCTCTTTCTGGATGTTGATTATTGATGACACTGCGGTCGGCACAGTCGTGCCAAAACTGGCTAAAACAATGGCGGTACGGCTCTCTTTACGGTCTGTGCTTTTATCTTGGTCAGCGTTTACTGAAATAGTGCTAAAGAGCATGATCAATAGAGTGCTAAGGCAGAGGCAGATAACTTTATGTGACATGTTCGCTCTCCTGTTTTCTGTTTTAGTAAAAAGTAGTGTAATTAATCAGTCCGGGTGTTCAGGTGGCTTTTCTCCACTTTTTAAGCTCAATTTCTGTTTTTCCAGCGCTCATTTCGCCCAAATTGCCGAACTCGCGCTAACGCACTCAAACAGCAGCAATTTTAATGGGCTCTATTCGCTGGGGAAAACAACGAAATTTCGCGAGACGCTATGAAAATCCACCTGAACCCCCTCAAATATGGAAATTGGCTGAATAGTTACAAAGTAGTTACAGTTTTCATACTGTCATCCTGTTGACATTTTCAACCGGCTAACTCCTGAGCTGTGCAGAGCGCGTTGAGGTCGGCAAAACCATCAAGACTCATGGTCTGATCAAGAAAAATATAATTCTGGCTCTCCTGGTCGAAACGTACCGACAGGCAATTGACATTGCTCACCTTTTGTTGTTGCAACTTCTGGTAGGCATGGTAGATACCGGGAAGTGGCCGGTTGCCGCAGAGTTGATAATCGAAGAGATCAATCTTATTTTCTTTAACCAGGGTTTCCAGTTCAGACTTTTTCGGGGCCTCCTCGCCGATTACGTAGATGATGTATCCCTCTTTCATGCTCTCCTCCAAAAAGTTAAAGGTTAAGGTTGTCTGGCGCGTTGATTTATGTTTGACCTGAAGCCTGAACAAAAAAATCCCCGAACCGAAACATAAGGTTTCGGCCCGGGGATTTCCCATCTTTATCCACCAAGGCACGGTTTAGCCCTACTCTATTATCCACGAGAGACGGCTTTATTGTATCAGGCAGGTCTTCTGACTTCCGGATCTATCTACTCACCGCACCTTCCCAACCTCTATGGCATTACAGTTATGCCACATTTTAAGATCAGTGGTTTATTGCAGTTTTCGTCCCCGGTTACAGCGACGGGCTCGTCCCCGAATTTCACGGGGTTCCCTGTTAGGCTCTTTAAATGAACACCTGAACAATTTTATTTTATATGGTCGCGTTTCCTAGTATATTTTAGATCTTCTTGTCAAGGTGATTTGTCCGAAAGGCGCTGCCTGAAAATCGTCATCAGGTTAAAATAGAGTTGCTAAGCGGCCGTTTCGATTAGCAATTGATTTGACAATACTCGTCAACAGGGGGCCTTTTCGCAAAAAAGGCCCCCTTAGCTTTTTGGTCGAGTTGGAATTTTTTAGAACCCTGCTTTAACCCTTAAAATTGTGTTGCTTTAAAATAGTTTTCACAGTACAATCAGGTGTCTTGACTGTAAGGTGCTGTATTTGCAGGGTAAAAATACAAGTATACTGCACGTTTGCACGTTTCAATCGCTTCCTGCATAAGGTTTCGCCCACTTTTTATGTATAATGTATTTTGTGTCCAGAGTGCTTCAAGCCGACCTGATCGGAACCAAAAAGACTGGATTCAAGTTTAACAGTAATCATAAGAGGTCGTCAGAGGTTTTATATGGATTGGCAACTAATTTTTAATGCGATCAGCGATCCGGCGATGATTCTCGATAAAGAGCATCGTATTCTTGCCGCAAATGAAAGTACCCTTACTTTGACCGGAATGTCATCTTCAGAACTTATCGGCCGGTACTGCTATGAGGTTTGTCACGGCCTGCCAATCCCCCCGGCAGACTGCCCTTTGCAAACCCTACTTCGTTTACAGGAAAAACAGGTTTGTGCGAAAGAGATAGAGATTTCTGAAAAAACCTATATGATTACGGTTACTCCTCTGTTGAGTGATGATGGGGAAATTGAAAAGATCTTGCATATATCTCGAGATATTACTTCAAGAAAACAGGCTGAAGCGGCAAGGATTCGACTGCAGACTCAATTGCTGGAGGCCCGAAAGATGGAGACCATTATTACGCTCGCCGGTGGCGTAGCCCATGACTTCAATAACGCGCTGACCAGCGTTATCGGTAATATTGAGTTGATTAAAATGGACACCACAGATCATGACGTAGAAGAATATGCCACGGCGGTTGAAGAGAGTGCCTACCGGATGGCAGATCTGACCAGACAGCTCTTGGCCTATGCACGCGGAGGTAAGTATCAGGAGAGAGAGATTGAACTACAGAGTTTCCTTGAGAAAGCTATAGATAATTCTGACTATTTAATAGATGAAAATATTGAACTGAAAAAAAATCTGCATTGTCGTGAAAGTCTCATAGTTGTCGACAGCGGCCAGTTGCAGATGGTTTTGGACTCTATAGTCAAGAATGCCGTAGAGGCTATAGAGGGTCAGGGCAGGGTCGAAATTCTCTGCGAAAAACGGCAATTAAGAGAAGATTTTGCCTGTAAGCTCTCTAGTATAGTAGATGAAGATTACGCCTGCATCACTGTAAAAGATAATGGTTGCGGTATGGATAGGGATACCCTGGAAAAGATTTTTGAACCCTTTTACACAACTAAATTTGCCGGGCGAGGACTGGGCATGGCGGCCGTTTACGGGATTGTCAAAAATCATGGCGGTTACATCGTTGTCGACTCTAAGCCGGGCACAGGGACCTCGGTAGAGCTCTACCTGCCGCTTAAAACCCAGAAAATCTCTAAAAACCCTGAAGCCACTGCAAAAGCCACAATTCTACTGGTTGAAGATGAAGAAGTTCTCCAATCTGTCGAGAAGAGATTGTTGGAAAAGCTGGGCTATAGTGTATTGTTGGCCGGTAATGGCAGGCAAGCCTTGCAATTGGCTGAAAAATACGAGAAAACTATCGATATAGCTTTAGTCGATATCTACCTTCCCGATATTAATGGCGACATTCTATCAGCGAATTTGATGAAGCTCTGCCCGGCATTAAAAATTATTCTCTGCAGCGCCACCGTTCCGGGCTGGTTGACCGAGAAAGCTTTGGCCGGTGGAGCCCAAGGCTTTATAAAAAAACCTTTTGCCTTAACTGAGTTACAAGAGGTTCTGCTAAAAACCATCAATATGGACTGAGGATTTTGCAAAGAGCCAGCAAAGAGCTTGCGGCTGAAATTGGTATAGTTGAGGAAAATTCTGTGCTAGACAGGATTTTTGCATTCATTACAACGATAAAAGGGAGAAAATGATGGCTAAAACTGCAATATTTGCTTTTCGCGGAGATCCTACCTGTTTCGTCCATGTCCTTTTGAACGGTCTCGAGATGGCGGCCAAGGGTATGGAGGGGAAGATTATTATTGAGGGCGATGCCGTAAAACTGGTCGCTGAAATGGCCGTCCCGGGCCATTTTCTCAACCAGCTCTACCTTAAAGCTAAAGATCAAGGCTTGATTATTGGTGCCTGCCGGGCCTGCTCAAGCAAACTCGGGGTTACGGCGGCCGTTGAAGCTGAAAATATCCCCTTGATCGGTGATATGTCCGGTCACCCCTCAATGGCGTCCTATATTGAAGAGGGCTATACCGTCATTACATTTTGATTGAGGGATTTGATGACTTGATCGGAACTTATGAACCCGTAACCGTTTGACAATCGGAATCAAGTCGGATAACATATAGTTTATACTTTAAATCGGGTGCCGATCTCGTATTTACGGGATTAAAAAGAGGGTCTGTCTCTATGGCAAAGTCACAACTTCGTCTTTTGTGCGTAGCCCTCTTTCTCTTGTTCTCGGTTCTCGTGCCACCAGGTACTGCGGCCACAGAAGAAAAACCCTCGGCCCCTCTCTCCTCCCTTTCATCTAAAACTTCCAGCACAAATTTTCTAGTTGACTTAAGCAGTCAAGAAAAAGAGTGGCTGGCTCAGCATAAAACCATTCGCATAGCCTTTGACGGCCATTTCCCACCCTACAGTTTTTTAAATGAAAATGACGAGCTTGAAGGTTTGGCCGTCGACATGGTCAAGCTTTTAGCCGAGCGTCTGGGGCTCGCGCTTGAAGTTGATTCGCGTCTGCTCTGGAAAGATCTTTATGCCGCCGCCAAGCGGCGCGAAGTTGATGTCGTGGCGACTATGGGAGACCGTCCGGAGCGCCAGGAGTGGTTTTTATTTACCCGGCCCTACATCTTCAAATCAATGGCAATCATAACCAGAAAGGAGACAACGGATATCATCGGCCCGGATGACCTTCCCGGCAGAAAGGTAGCCCTGGTCAGGGGTTATCAATATGTTAAACCTCTGCTGGCTAAGTATCCCGGTATTAAACCCGAATTTGTCGATACCATGCTGGAGGGTTTTAATGCCGTTGCTGTCGGTCGGGCTGATGCAGTTATCGCTTTTCAGGCGGCGGCCTGCCATTTGATGGCGAGATACCAGATTACCACACTGAAATTGGCCGCCATCTACGACCGTGACCAATTTACAGAAAGTCTTGCCATCCGGAAGGATTGGCCCGCTCTCTACAGCCTTCTTGAAAAACAGTTAGAAAAGCTCAGTGCCAGTGAGAGAGCCGCCATCAACCAGAGATGGCTGACTTTCGGAGAGCCGCCGGGTCTTGATCGAAAAACTTTAATTCGTTATCTCTTCCTGCTGGCGGCCGGCGTAATCCTTTTTGCCGGAGTCTTTATTTTCTGGAATCGCCTGCTCCAACGGCAGGTTAAGTTAAAGACGCAACAATTGCAAAATCAGTTGCATGAACAACAGAAGATTGAGAAAACCTTAAAAGAGAGTGAAACCCGCTTTCGTGCTATTTTTAATGCCAGCAATGATGGCATCTTTATCCACGACGTCGAGACCGGGGCAATTATCGATGTGAACCCCAAGGCCTGCGAGATGTTTGGCTACTCTCGTGAGGAGTTGTTGAGAGTCGACGTCGGGGCCATCTCCTCAGGGGTTTTTCCTTATACCCAGGATGAAGCGGTGATCTGGGTGCAAAAAGCCGTCGCCGCAGGCCCGCAGCTTTTTGAGTGGCAAGGCAAGCATAAGTCCGGCCGCATTTTCTGGGATGAGGTCAATATGCGCAAGGCCGTGATCGGCGCAGTCGACCGGGTGATTGTTTCGGTTCGTGATATCAGCGAAAGAAAAGATGTGGAAGCAACGCTGCTGGCAAGCGAACAAAGGTTGAAAGAGGCCCAGGCCATAGCGCATATAGGTTACTGGGATCTGGATATAGAAAACAACCGGCTTATCTGGTCGGATGAGGTCTACCGTATCTTTGACCTTGAACCACAGGCCTTTGCCGCTACCTATGAGGCCTTTATCGAACGGATCCATCCCGACGATCGTGAAGCTGTCGATCGGGCTTATCGTAACTCCCTTGAAAACCGAGCTGTCTACGAAATTGAACATCGACTGCTGCTACCGGACGGAAAAATAAAGTATGTCAATGAACGCTGCGTCACAAAATATGACGAACAGGGTCGGCCACAGCGCTCAATCGGTACCGTTCAGGATATTACTGAACGCAAAGTGACAGAAGCGGAAATCCGTCGCCTCAATGAAGAGCTTAAGGCGCAACTTGTCGATTTGACACGTGAAATTGAGCATCGCCGGATTTCGGAAAATGGTTTGCGCATTTTTCAAAATATGGCTGACGGCGTCACCGAATTGATCTCATTTGTCGATCGCAGCTATATCTATCGGGCGGTTAATGAGGCCTATTGTCTCTATCATGGCCTCGAAAAAGCAGAGATCATCGGCCGCACTATTGCACAATTACATGGCCAAAACATTTTTGCAGAGTTGATCAAGCCGGTGATCGATCAGGCTCTGGCCGGTGAATCGAGCCAATACGAAGCCTGGTTTGACTTTGCCGGAAAGGGTCGCCGTTTTGTCCTGGTTGAGTATCGCCCACTGCTCAATAAAGATAAGATTGTTGATGGCGTTGTCGTGGCGGTGCACGATCTGACCAGCCGGAAAAAAACCGAAGATCAGCTCGACCAGCGCTTGCGTGAGATGGCCGTTATCAACAAACTGAGTGATCATCTGACCCTGGACCTTGAATTCAAACAGCTTGTAGAGTTTGTTATGAATGAAATTACGCACCATGTTTCCTGTGATGTAGCCCTGTTCTATTCCCTGGATGATGGTCAGCTCTTTCTCAAAGGGATTTTCCCCGAAAAGGAGCGACCGCTTGGCGATGTTCACCAGATCGGGATCTGTCTCTGCGGTCTGGCGGCCCAGGGGGAAGCGATCCACTCCCTCGATATTCACAAAGACCCGCGCTGCACCTTAAACGAATGTAAAAAGGCCGGTATCCGCTCGTTTGCGGCCCTGCCCTTTAAAGTCGGCGAGGAGATTCTCGGGGTTTTAGGCGTGGCTTCGAAAAGCATTTATGATTACGGCCCGCAAGTTGATTTTCTCGCAACCTTTGCCGCTACGGTGGCGATCGGCTGGCAGAATATAAAGCTTTATCAGAAGGTCTCGGAATCGGTTAAAGAGCGGGAAGTTCAGATTGAGAAGCTCGAAAGGACGGAAAAAGCCCTGAAACAAGCGCGCTCCGGACTCGAAGAGAAGGTTAAGCGGCGCACCGCCGATCTTGATGAGGCCCGGCGCGCCCTGCTCAATCTGGTCGATGATATGCAACATGCTAATGATAAACTTCAGGAGCTCGATCGTCTCAAATCGATGTTTATCGCCTCGATGAGTCATGAGCTGCGGACACCGCTCAATTCGGTGATCGGCTTTTCGGCGATTTTAAAGGATGAGTGGCTCGGGCCCCTGAATGAAGAACAGAAAACCAACCTGGAGACCATCCTTCGTTCCGGTAAGCACCTGCTCTCCCTGATTAACGATGTTATCGATATCAGTAAGATTGAAGCCGGCACCATAGAACCGGAAATTACTGAGTTTGATCTTGATGAGGTTATACAGGAGGCGGCTTCGCCTCTTAAAAGTGAGGCTGAGGGTAAGGGTCTGGAATTTAAGTTGGAGAGTTTTCCTCAGCTAATCCTCTCCGACCGACGACGGCTTTTGCAGGTTCTTTTGAATCTGCTCAGTAATGCTGTAAAGTTTACTGAACAGGGTAGCGTTTTACTCACGGTCCGCTTTCTTGCCGAGCCGGAGAAGATCGAAATTCGAGTGACCGATACCGGTATCGGTATTAGCCCAGAGGATATGGGTAAACTTTTTAAACCCTTCAGTCGTCTTCACGATGCGGGTCGATCCGAATATCCCGGTACCGGTCTCGGCCTCTATCTCTGTCAAAAGATTGTCGACGAAATTTTAGACGGGACGATTAAGGTTGAAAGTATTGTTGGTCGAGGCAGTGCGTTTTATGTTACTATTCCGCTGAGGGTTAAAAGATGAAGAGAAAAGTTCTGGTAATCGAAGACAACTCCGACAACCTGCGCCTCATCACCTATGTCCTGGAGCGGGCCGCTTATGAGGTGATCTCTGCCGTTTCCGGAGAGGAAGGTGTAGAAATCGCCGGTCGCGAACAACCCTTTTTTATTCTCATGGATATCCAGCTGCCCGGCATCAACGGCCTTGAGACAACCAGAAAAATACGCTCTCTGGAAACCGATAGGACCATTCCCATCATCGCCCTGACCTCATTTGCTCTGCGCGGCGACCGGGATAATGCTCTAAAAGCCGGTTGCAACGGTTATATTGAAAAACCGATCGATCCGCTCACGATTATGGAAACGATTGAAAAATTGTTAGGAGATAAAGCATGCGTGTCCTGATTGTGGAAGATCATGCCGATGATCGAAAGATTCTCAAACTCAATTTAGAACACCACGGTTGCGAGGTTTTTGCAGCCGTCAATGGCCAGCAGGCTTTGGAGTTGGCCCGGGCCGAAAGGCTCGATCTGATCATCTCTGATGCCCTGATGCCGGTTATGGACGGCTATGAGCTGCTGCGTCAGTTGCAAGCTGACGATGAGCTTGCAAATATCCCTTTTATTTTCTACTCCGCCGTCTACACCGAAAAAGAGGAGCAGGAGCTGGCCCTCGCGCTGGGGGCTGCAGCCTTTGTTGTCAAACCTTTGGAACCGAAGATGTTGTGGCAGCGTTTAAAGGATATTCTTAATGGCGGCAGTTTGAAATCTGTGGGCGAAACTGTTCTCAAAGAGGTAGATGACGTCGAACTTCTCCATAAATACAGCCGTATCGTGGCGACTAAGCTGGAGGAGAAGGTTCGGGAGCTCGAAACGGCCAAATCTGCTATCCTTACAGAAAGGAATTATTACCAGAACGTTTTTACTTCAATTCGTGATGTTCTGGTTATTGCAGATCTTGAACGTCGTATTGTCGAAGTTAACCAGCCCGCCTGCCGGGAGATTTATGGATATGAAACCGCAGAGTTGGTCGGGCAAAAGAGCTCTATTCTTTATGCCGATGAGGACTCTTTCGCGGCCGCCGGGAAAAAGATTTTTGATAAATCAGGGGGAATACAGCCAACGGTTTTTGAAATGCCTATGCGGCGCAAAAATGGTGCAACCTTCGTGGCCGAGATTAGTGCCTTTAAAGTGCTTGATAAAAATGGCGTCGTGACGCATAACGGCTCCATTATCAGAGATATCACCCTGCGTAAAGAGGCGCAAAAAGCGCTTGCCGAAGCCCGTGATGAGTGGCAGTTAACCTTTGATGCGATCTCCGATATTGTTACGGTTCAGGATCTTGATCATCGCCTGTTGCGTATTAACCGGGCCACCGCTCGGTTGCTTGAAATTGATCCTGAAGAGGCGATCGGTCAATATTGTTACGAACTTTTCCGGGGCAGTCCGGAGCCCTGTCCCGATTGCGCGATACCAGATATCAGCAATCCAAGTATGGATTACTCTGGTGAGATTTACAACCAGAAATTCAATAAAACCCTATTGTCTACGGTTTCACCTCTCAAAGATTCGGACGGTACGGTTCGAGGAGTTGTTCACTTCGCCAAAGATATAACCGAACAGAAAAAGCTTGAGAACCAGTTGACTCAGTCCCAGAAGATGGAAGCTATCGGCACCCTGGCTGGAGGTATCTCCCACGATTTCAATAATATTTTGACCGGAATTATCGGCTACACTGAAATGGCTGAAACTGTCATCCCGCCTGACCATCCCGGGCAGGAATATCTTAAGCAAGTGCTCAAGGGTACAGCTCGAGCCACAAAGTTGATTCAGCAGATTATGACTTTCAGCCGCCAAAGTGCACCGGAGAAGAAACCTCTCCATTTTGAGAAAGTGTTAAGAGAGGCCCTGAAACTTTTGCGGTCATCTTTGCCGAGTTCTATTATTATTGAAGAGGAGATCGCGGATAATTGCGGTATCGTCATTGGTGATACGACCCAGATCCATCAGGTCATCATGAATTTAGCTACCAATGCCCGTCAAGCTATGGAAAAAACCGACTCAGGTATCATTAGAGTCGTGCTCCAGCCCTTTATCATAAACCCGGAAGACAGGGCTCTCTTCTCCGGCCTTGAAGCCGGTGAATACCTGAAGCTGGAGGTTTGTGACAGCGGCCCAGGTATGGAGAAGGAGCTTATAGAAAAAATTTTCGACCCCTATTTTACAACCAAGGAGCAAGGCAAAGGAACGGGGCTTGGGCTGGCTGTAGTGCATGGCATTGTCAAGGATCATGGCGGTGCGATTATGGTCTATAGTGAACCTGGTAAGGGCACCAGCTTTATCATTATTCTACCGACCCAGTCAAAAGTTGATGAGGAGCTTAGCACAAAGAAAAAAATTGAGCTGCCTCGGGGCCGGGAGAGAATTATAGTGGTTGATGATGAAGAGACCATAGCAAAGATTGAAAAGCGTCTTCTTGAACAACTCGGCTACCAGGTGACCGATTTTTCCAGCAGCCGCAAAGCTTTTCAAGCTTTTCAAGAGCGGCCTGATGCCTTTGATCTGATCTTAACGGATATGACTATGCCGGAAATGAATGGAGTCGAATTGGCAAAAAAGATACTGGGTTTAAGGCCCGATATGCCGATCGTTATAGCCTCCGGTTTCAGTCCGTTGATCAATGAGGATAGTGCCCGATCTAAAGGAATTCGAGAATATATAAGTAAGCCTTTTAAAAAGCTGGAGCTGGCCGAAAAAATAAGAAAAGCACTGGATGAGCCGGGTTGAGGAGGGTTAGGGATTTATAGTGCGGGTTCAAAGGTAAAGCTTGAGGCCATCTCTTCCAGAAAGTCTTCAGGGATGATTTTAAGGCGGCCAAATTCAGGTTTCGTAAAAAGGGCAAATTCACCTTTGCCGAAGCAGCAGAGAGTGTCGTTTTCATCACGGATCTGAGCTTTCAAAAGGGCTTTTTTGCCTGATTTTTCTATGACCTCTCCGGTGGCAGTCAGTTGACTGCCGATGAAGATCGGTTTTTTGAATGATATATTGATATCTCTGGTCAGAATAAAATGGCTGGTTAAATGAATTGCCGTCCATGACATGGTTTCATCGAGGATGGTTGCCAGGATGCCGCCATGCACCAGGTTGCTCCAGCCTCGTGTATGTTCGGGAACCGTCAAGTGTGACCGTAACTTTTGACCGTTGCTTGAGAAAGTCATTTTCAGACCGAAGTGGTTCTCGGTGCCGCAGGCAAAGCAGTATTTGTCGAGATTCGGCAGTGGTTTCCAGTTGTTTGTCATATTACTACTAAAAAAGGGCCGTGCTGTTACAGCACGGCCCTTTAACTAACTCAAAATAAGATTAAAGGATCTTATTTGTACCAGTTTTTGTCCAGTTTCTCTACCAGATCTTCGATCCAGGAGTGGGAGTAGAGGACATCACCCATCAGACATTTGATGCTGCGGTAGTAGACCTGCAATTCAGGACTTAAGCTTTTAACATCGACGTCGCCACCATCCATCAGGGTTTTGGTGAGATCTTCAACCGGAGCAATCTTACCCTGACACAGAGCCATCATTTCACCATCATAAGCATCTACGATTGAGGAGTAGATGCCTAGATTCATCAACATTGCCTGGTAGGCACGGTTGAGGAAGTGACGCAGTTCAGTCGGGGTTCCGTTGGAGATGTTGGAGAGACCACAGGTTGATTTAGCGCCCGGAGCAAAGTCAGGGATCAAAGGCAGGAACTCCTGAAAGGAGGCAACCTGGCCGGGATCAACACAGATCGGGAGAACGATCGGGTCAATATACATACGTTCGGCCGGAATATCAAATTCCAGAGCTTTACCGTAAATTTCGGCTGCACACATACCACGTTCGTTGACATCCCGAGGAATTCCTTCCTCACTCAAGGTCAGGGCAACAAATTCGCAGCCATATTTTTTGACCAGAGGCATGCGGTCTTCCAGGCTTGCCGGCTGGGCCGAAATCGAATTGACTATGCATCTTTCCGGGGTTTTGGAGGCTTTCAAGCCCGCTTCGATAGCAACGGTATTCGTACTGTCTAGAGCTAAAGGCAGATCGGAAACCTCTTCAATAGTTTTAACCAACCAAGCCATCATCTCATCACCACCCTTACGGGCTGGTCCGAGGTTCAGGTCCTGGATGTCGCCACCAGCTTCCTGCTGTTCTCTAGCCATCTTCTGGATCGGCTTGGGGTCACGCTCTTTAATCGCCGGTCCAATGGTTTTGGACATGATGTTAATACTTTCAGGTATTGTCAGACATGTTAATGCCATATCGCCCTCCGCAAAACTCTTTTTTGTTGAATTGAATAAAAGTGAATATTAAGGTTGGCGCGAGAGATCTCTCTCCCGTGCCAACTGTCTCTTATCTCTTAGAGGCCTTTCAGGAATGCCGGAAGGTCGGAGGCTTCACGGGTGCCGATGATGACTTCCCAATCAGTTCCCAGCTCTTCCTGGAATTCACCGGAAATCTGAGCCACATAACCCGGAATAATGATCTTGTTGTGGTTGATCTTTTCCTTCATGCCGCTCTTAACGACAAAAGGAGCCATGGCATCAGCCACAAACTTACCAGCTGACCAGGCGGTCAGAACTGACATCCCCTCAACGTCCATGATCAGCAACCAGGTCGGTACGCGACTGGCTTCAATCTCGGCGGCTACGATAAAGTAGGTGAGGGCGAAGTTGGTGGTGATGATAACCGGAGAGTCGGGACCCGGTTTGTTGATTTCGTAAATCCCTTCGTCCATAACCATCGGACGTTGCGGATCGGTGTAGATGTTGAGGCGTTGAACCAAAAGCGGCAACATACGCTCTTTGTCAATATCGCTCATGACAATGATTCCGGCATATTTGGCGATAGCAACGTTAGCCAGCATCGCTTCTTTGTAGGGATCATCGGTCATGTCGCAGATGACTTCGATAGTCGGAAAACCAAGGTCTCGGTTTTTAGCTTTCAATGCGGCGCGGCGAACCTGATTTTCATTATAGAACATCGACTTCAGGTCGGTAGCCCCGGTGTCAAGAACGACATCTTTAACGCCGGCGGCAACAATTTTACCGGTGAAGTTGGAAACTTCTTCAACGGAGGCACCTTTGGCAACCACAGATGCGCCGTTGGCTTTGGCAATCTCAGCAACTTTTTCACAGTTGTCAGCTGTGGCAGCATAGAGCAGAGCGCCTTTGCCGTTAGCAGCTTTGGCACCGGCTTCGAGAGCGTCAAGATTGTCGCTCATCAGGATCAGTCCTTTTTCAGTGGCGCCTAAAGCTTTGTTGACCAAAGCTTCAAACTTGCCGGCATCACCACTGCTGTTGCGAATTGCCAGAAGATCGGCAGAGAGGGTCAGACCAACACGTTCAAAAGTAACGGTGTTAAGGTTATTGATCTTGGCATCGACTTCAGCATCGTCCATCTCGTCGGTGACAAGACAGGCGATTGCAGTCGGGTTAATGAAAGTTTTTTCATGACGATAGAAAACGAGCTCTTCACCAACTTTTTTGTCGCCAATTTGGACGCCACGAATCGGAGGTGCCGAAGCTTCGCTCAAAGTAGCTTTAGCTTCATCTGATACGTAGGGGCATTTGTCGAGTTCTGCTTTACCACCAGCCAAGGCCATGGCAAAAGCCAGACAGGTCGGGCTACCACACTCTTTACAGTTGGTCTTGGGGAGCAACTTGAAGATTTGGATTCCAGTGAGTCCCATTTAAGACTTCTCCTTTTGTGTCTGTCCCCAACATCGTCTTTCGCCACGTACTTTAGCTGTTGAGGAACACATACCGGTCAGGTCTTCTGACTTCCGGTTCATCTGCATAAACTCTTCCTTCCCAGGTTTCCCCAGTGGTTTTATTGAGTCAGCATCACCGGTTACAGCGGCGGGCCCGTTTTCGCTTTTAACGAAATTCCCTGCCCGGCAGTGTTCGATTAAAAATATATAAAACTAAAACTTAAATTACATCATCTCCATGAGTTGATCCATTTCGAGGCAAGGATGGCCGACTTCGGTCAAGAAAGCCATAATGGTCTCTTCGTCGGTACCGTTCTCTTCGGTTGCGATCATGTCATAAAGGTTAGGTACGCCAACTTCGGCACCGCGGGCATCGATCATATCTTTGCTCGCTTCTTTCAGAGCTTTCGGCAGCCAGCAGAGGCGTTTGATGCCGCCTTCAGCTGAGATAAACTTCTTACTGCCGATGTAGAATTTGGAGATCCCGACAAAACCCGGAGTCTGCAGACCACCACCGACGGAGCCGGCCAGGGTTGAGAAGGCCATCCCACAAGGGGTATCACCGGCGTAATCGCGGTCGACAACCATGATTCCGTTGGCGGCGAAGAGGCAGGCGGCGATCGCTTCAAAGCAACCGCAGGAGGTCATCGGATCAACCAGAATTGAGTAGGCCGCAAAGGATTCAAAAGCGTTACCCGAGGCCGGGACGACAAACTCGTCAACCCCTTTCCATTTACCCAGGCGTTCATCCATAGGATCGCCTTTGGCGATCGGCTGGTTGGGACCATGTTCGTTGATCTCATAAGAGGCCCGGCAGTCAAGCCAGTTGTAGGCACCGCAGAGGCCCGGACGTTCCGGAGTGACAACGCAGACATGGGTCGGCGCAAATGACTGACAGAGAGAACATGAGTAGAAGGTCTCTGTGGTTTCATCATTCATGTCGGCGAGGCGGTTGTCGCGATCCACCCAGGTTTTACGGGCGATTTCAAGATGCTCTTTGACTTTGTCAGGATCGGTGAAGATGGTGACCTGGACTTTGTCGACGATGGCGCCAAATTCATTATGCATCTTGGCGTGCAGGATGGTGCCGAAATGTTCAAAAGTAAAACCGGCTTCAACGGCTTTTTTGGAGATCCGCATCCAGACGATATCGCGCTGACCGATATGGAGTATTCCTTCGGCACCATTTAAGAGATGATGACACTGACGCTCAAGGATAGGTTCAAAATCTTCCTGGAATTTACGACCAGCCAATTCAATCCAGATACCTATCGGCAACAGGCCGCCGACTTCAACATCTTTAATGTTGGGGCCCACAACCGTGAATTTACCATCTTCAACTTCATCAAGGGGTTTGGAGTAGGCAAATTCGAAACCAAAAGATTTCGGACCACCGAGTTCGACATGCATAGCATCTTTTTTGATGCGCTCGCCTTCGAAAGCAGGGCCGTAGGACATCGGAATGTCGATCTTGGCGATTGTGATCTTAAGACCGCGGACTTCGATACCTTTGGTAACGATTTCGGTCTCAGGGATATTGGTGACAACATGCTCGTAAGTACAGACACCAGTCGGCAGAACTTCGGGGAAGTCGGTATCAGCGATAACTGGTACACCAAAATTGATACAACCACAAGCGGCGGCATACTGTTCATCACAAACCGGACCTAAAGCGAGAATGAAAGCAAAGACGCGATCCTGAATGTATTTAAGAACGCCTTTGAAATCACCTGGTGTCTGACCACCAAAGGTCAAGGCCGCACGCACGGCAAAACCAACGGCATGGATGGCTGCAGAGTGATCATAGCCGAAAGGTACGAGGCGGGTATTCCAGCCAACCTGGGCCTCAGCTTCGACAAGCTGTTTCGAAAAGCAGTTACCGTTCTCATTGTTTGAAGCCATGAAGACATAGATGCTTTTCTCTTGCAGCTCTTTGGCAATGGCCAGAGCCGCATCCGGAGATGAAGCGGCCCCAACCACAGCGGCAAAACCGGGAGCTGAACCATCAACAAACTCAACCCCACGTTTGCGCAGGATAATATCATCGGCGGCACCAAGCCAGATATCGGCATCGGTCTCTTCCGGATCTTCTTTGCTGTCAAGGTAGGGAGAGCCTTCAACATATTTTAAGGCCTCTTCCATATCAAAAGCAAAAAGGGTGGCCATACCGGAGTCGAGGCCCGGTCCGAGGTAAGGGGTCCAGCAGTTATCAACCGGAACATCAGCTAGAAGCTGACGACATTTTTCCATAACCGGCAGCATATCACCGAGGGTTTCGACCTTCATACCGGTGATGCCGTAGATGACCGGCAGATAATAGGCGGTATTTGGTAATTTAACTTCTTTGTCGGCTCCGAATTTGGCAATGGCAGCGTTGATCTTGCCCTCAACCCGATCCACCACCACGTTGGCACCGCGGATACCGGCAGTGATTACTTGTTTAGACATATTTTATCCTCCGAGTGCAGACTTCTTGTCTGCTTTACACTTGAGATTATAAATTACTAAATTTAAATGTTATATTAAGCGCTCAACTCGTTGATGCACTCTTCAACCAGTTTGACGGCTTTGGGACTGCGCATAATCAAAAGGTTTGATCCGGCCAATAACATATCTACTGCCGTCATCGCTTCCCAGAGAACGCCGCGTTTTTCCTGATCAGGACCAAAACCGGGTTCCTCTTTATCACTAAGCATAACTTCACGAGCTTTCCAGCACTCTTTGCCGAGATCGTTGATCATCGGACACTGCATCTTCTCATCGTTCTGGGCTAAGGCGGCGAGAGAGATACGCTCCATAACCGAGTAGCTGTACTCAACCCCGTAACCGAGAGCAGCAGTTGAGGGTTCCATGATGATCTTATCCATGGGCAGGCCCAGATTGTTGATCAGGATGTTCATCTGTTTGGCCATGTTGACATCGATCGGGCTCTGGGAGACGACGGCATGGCCATAACCTAAGGCTGCGGCTGCAATCTTTTTGTAGTTTTCTTCAACGGCAGGGCCGATGAGGAGGTTTTTGCCTTCGTTGACTTCGCAGACCTTGGCGAGAACTTCAGCATCTTTTTCAACGGCGCCGCTACCCCAGACGATCAGGGGAACTGAGATTGCCGCGAGCATCTTAGAGACGAGATCAGCAGCGTAAGCCGCATCTTTATCTTCGCCGTTGGGGTCGGTGGAGGCGAGCTGTAAGCAGATCGCTTTGGCACCGTACTCTTCAACATTCTTTTTGGCCCAGGCAACCGGGTCATTAATTACATCTTTGAAAGGCTCAACCACGGCGGCCGGCCATTCCGGGTTAACTACGTCGTAAACTTCCATAGCGATGACCGCTTTGTTCGGCAGATCACCATCAAAGGCGGCGAAAGGCATGCTTGCCTGGCCACCTACGGTGAGAGCCTGGTCGCCACTGCCGAAGGTCAGGGTGCCCATTTTTCCGGAATACTTCTCTGTCTGTGCTGAAAATGCCATCAGTTATTCCTCCTGTTAGAGTTGATGGGGTTGCTTGTTTCTAGTTATATAACTAAAACAAAGTTTTATTAATTAACGCCATAGCGGCTGAGTTACATGGTTGGTGAATTAATTCTTGTCGAAATTCTGTACATTGTATATTTGCAAAGCGCGGGACTATAAACACATCTGTAAAATAATTTCAAGAAAAATATTGACCTGTTTCTAATATGGAAATATTTTTGGCATAATTTCACTGACTCCCTGAAAAGAGAGAGCCTCGGCTGGAATCGTCACCGTTGCTTTGCCTTCGTGATCAAACTTTGCAATCAATGGATCATCAGGAATGACCCCGGCCAGGTCAATGCCGATTTCATTAATTAAATCATATGCTTCATCAACAAGTTTGCCGTTAATGGCGCGATTGACTACCAGAGCCACACGTCCGACCCTGAGTTTTAACTCTTCAACCAGCTCTTTAATCCGTCCAGCGGTTCTGATACCGCGCAGGCTCGGGTCGGAGACGACTAAAAGAAGGTCGATATCCTTCATCAAAAGTCGACTTAAATGTTCCATCCCGGCTTCATTATCAATAACAACATAGTCATACTCTTTGACCATGAAATCGATAAATTTGGTGCAGAGGGAGTTAGCGTAGCAGTAGCATCCTGCCCCTTCGGGGCGCCCCATAGTTAGAAGGTCAAAGGTTCCGGTCTCGACTAAAAGATTCTGGATATGGTACTCCATGTAGGCCTCTTTGGTCATGCCGGATGGGACATCGGTTTTCATGCCTTCGCGAAGCTCACCAATATTGCCTGGAACTTCTACGTCGAGAACTTCTCCCAGGTTAGCGTTGGCGTCGGCATCTACGGCCAGTATCGGTTTCATCCCCTGCTCCGACATCCAGCGTAGTATCAAGCCGATCAAGGTGGTTTTACCAGTTCCGCCTTTACCGGCGATAGCGATCGATTTTCCCATAATTTATATCCTTTATTTCAACATATCCATGGTCTTTGGAAAGGCGTTAGTGTCAGTGTGCGGCAGAAATTGGGCCGCAACATATTCATCCATGAATTTCATATTATTGGCAAGTTCGATGTTGGTCATCATGTCGGCGACTTTGCGAGCTTCACCCATCATTTCTCGGGACACGGAAACTAAACGGTCACCGAGCAAAGCGCCATTGCCGACGAACATGAATTTATCGAGATCTATTTCGGGCAGGAGACCGATAGTGATAGCCCTTTCCAAGTTGATATATTTGCCGAAACCGCCGGCGATTATGAAACTGTCAAGCTCTGCAAAAGTGAGTCCGACACTATCTAATAGAATCTGACAGCCAGCATAAATGGCGCCTTTGGTGCGAATAATGTTGTCAATGTCGCCTTCGGTTATGGTGATATCATCAATGCCGTCAGCGCTCTGTTCGGCCTTGGCAACGACGTACTCCCAACCGGTTTCACCTTCACGGATGCGTTCAGTTTCAAGATCCTGTTTAAATTTCCCATTGGGTTCGATAATGCCAACCAGGAGCATTTCGGCAATGGCCTCAATAATCCCGGAGCCGCAAATTCCCAGCGGTTTTTCTTTGCCGATGGTCAGTAGCATAGGCTCAAAGGTTTCAGGGTTGATGCGAATCTGTTCGATAGCACCAGTCGTTGCCCGCATACCATATTTGATGCCGCCGCCTTCAAAGGCGGGCCCGGCGGAACAGGAGGTGCAGACAAGCCAGTCACAGTTGCCTAATACCAGCTCGCCGTTGGTGCCGACATCCATAAAGAGAGTCAACTCTTCACGCTGAAATATGCCTGAGCCCAGAATTCCTGCAACAATGTCACCTCCGACATAAGATGCTACTGCCGGGAAGGTGTAGACGTGGACGTAATCCGGCAACTTGAGGCCGAGATCAATGGCCCGAACCGGCGGAAAGAAGTTGGCCGTTGGAACATAAGGGTCTTCGCGTAGGTATTTGGGATCGATCTCAAGAAAAAACTGGCTCATGGTAGTGTTAGCCGCCACCACCAAGTGGGAGATCTGGTCTTTTTCAATGTCTCCCATTTTCACCAGATTATTGATGACTTCATTGAGGTCTTTTATGATTTCGCGGTGCAGCTCATTTAAGCCGCTACCCTTTTGTGAATAGACGATACGGGTGATAACATCTTCGCCGAAACGAACCTGTGAATTATATTTAGCATCAGTTGCAACCAGCAGCTCACTTTCGAGGTCATCTATAACCGAGCGCTCTTCAGCCTGGTGAGAGGCGTTAAGGTTTAAGAGTTGGCCCTGGACCGTGGTGGTGCCGATATCAATAATGATGGAGTAGTTTTTATCTCTGGTGTCGCCGGCCTCAATATCAATCAGTTTAAGGCCTTTGGGGTTGTAGACAATCGTAACTGTGACTTTCCATTGGGTATCTCTTAAGAGGCGGGGAAGGCGGCGTAGGAGAAAGTAGTCTGTGGAGATGTTTTCGAGTTGATGTTCGTTTTTGAGCTCCCGCATGAGGCGGCCAAGGTCGCTTAAATTATCATCAAGGGTCGGCGGGGGGAGCTCAATGTAGTATTTATAGACGGCGGGGTTGATCTTGACGCCCTGAACCAGAGAGTTGAGGTCGCGGGCCATCAAGGTGTGTTGTTTCTGGCCTGAGTCTTTTCTTAAAACAGAGTTGTCGATGCGTGATTCCGGTGGAATCATGACGGTCAAATCATCAATGACTTTGGTGGTGCAGGCTAAACGGTATCCTTTTTCCCACTCTTCCGGGCTGATTTTGGCCGATTGCTCAGCTTCAGGATTACCTTGTTCGATAATTACCCGACATTTGCCACAGGCCCCGTTTCCACCGCATGAGGCGTTTATATGGACTCCGGCTGCAATAGCGACCCGGAGCAGATTTTCGCCGTGACGAAAAACGTCGACCGTAAGGTTGTTGGGCTGAAAGGTTACCTGATGAATCGGTTTGGGCATAGTCTCTTTTTCTGTTGGTTTTTAGCTGGTTTGGGGGAGCTTACGTGAATTAAAACACAGTCAAAAATCGTTATAAAAAAGATCTCTAAAAACGAAAAAGCTGGAGCACAAGGAAAGGGTTCCCTTCATACTCCAGATTCTTATAGTTGTCAACCACGGCCCCAAAGTATGAACTTTGGGGCCGTGGTCTTACGGCGATGTGTCAGTCAAATTTTGAATCTCTTAGAAGAGACCTTTTACTTGACCGGTTTCGGTGTCGACATCAATACGGCGGTAGGCCGGATCGGAAGCTGTACCCGGCATCAGTTTAATGGTGCCTGCCAGCGGTACGCAGAAACCGGCACCCTGATAGATGAGGACATCGCGAATTGGGAAGATAAAACCTTTCGGACGACCTTTCAAGGTCGGATCGTGGGAGAGAGAAAGATGGGTTTTAACCATACAGGTACCGAGTTTCGAAAGCTCGGGATCGTTGTCGATCATCTCAATCTTTTTCAAAGCTTCATCAGTAAATGAAGCTCCGTCGGCACCATAAACTTCGGTGGCCAGTAGTTCTATACGTTTTTTCAGCGGAGTGGAATCCTCATAGAGGAACTTGAAGTTAGTGGGCTCGTCACAGGCCGCGATGACCGCTTCACAGAGCTCTTGTGCGCCTTCGCCGCCGTACTGCCAGTGTCGGGATACGGCACAACGAGCACCAGCTTTTTCAGCTTCTTCCTTGATTACAGCGATCTCGGCATCGGTATCGGTGTAGAAACTGTTGATGCAGACAACCGGATTGATGCCGGCTTTCTTGACGGTCTCAATGTGAGCAATGACGTTACAGCAACCGGCTTTGACGAGATCGATGTTCTCTTCGACGTACTCTTTGGCCAGCGGTCGTCCGGGAACGACTTCGGGGCCGCCGCCGTGCATCTTGAGGGCGCGGACGGTAGCAACGATAACCGAACAGTTCGGGGTCAGGCCGGAGAAGCGGCATTTCAGATTCCAGAATTTTTCGAAACCGATGTCTGCTCCAAAACCGGATTCAGTAACCACATAGTCGGAAAGTTTAAGGCCGATACGGTCAGCAATGATTGAGGACTGACCGATAGCTATGTTGGCGAAAGGTCCAGCGTGAACCAGAACCGGCTGTCCTTCGACGGTCTGCAAAAGGTTGGGGTTTAAGGCTTTGACCATCCAGGCGGTCATAGCACCACCGACATCAAGATCGTCAGTAGTGACAGGGTTGCCGGCTTTGCTGTAAGCCACAATGATTTTACCCATGCGTTCGCGGAGATCGGCAAGATCCTTGGCAACCGCCAGAATCGCCATGATTTCAGATGATACGGCAATTGCGAAGCCCGATTCCATAACCATGCCGTCAAGGCGTCCGCCAAGGCCGATGACGATGTTCCGCAGGGCTTGGGCACAGAAGTCGATGATCCATTTAACTTCAACCCGGTTGGGGTCGATGTCGAGGCGTTTGAGGCCTTTAGCTTCAAGGAAGGCGTCACTGTTGTTCTGCTCATGCTGCATACGGGAGGTGAGAGCGACCATCATCAGGTTGTGAGCATTCATGATGTTGTCAATATCACCGGTCAGACCGAGAGAGAACGGGGTCAACGGAATCGTTTGGGCGATACCACCGCCGGCGGCAGAACCTTTAACGTTGAAAGTCGGGCCGCCGGAGGGCTGGCGGATGGCGCCAACAACACTTTTACCCATCAGGCCAAGACCTTGAACCAGGCCCATGCTGGTTGTGGTTTTACCTTCGCCCAGAGGGGTCGGGGTAATCGCTGTGACGTTGACATATTTTCCGTCCGGTTTGTCTTTTAGGCGATCCAAGACCTTCATGTAGTCGACTTTGGCGACATATTTACCCATCGGAATCAACTCTTCACCTTCAAGGCCGAGCTCGTCGGCGATCTGGGTGATCGGTTTCATCAGTTTCTCTTCAGCTAATGCTGCGATTTCCCAGTCAGCTAGTTCTGGGGCGTTAAATACGCTGAAATCTAATCCCATTTTTTGTTCCTCCTCAGAAAATTGAGTTTTCCCGGCTCACTCTGGCCGGTCGGTTAAGGGCTCTCACCAGTTTTGGCTGGTGGTAAAAAAAAAGGGTAGCGTGCCTGATTTTTCAGGTCGTTACCCTGTTATTACTTACTCTTCTGGATAGTGTGAATTGCCATACTGTCCATTTCATATTACTTTAATGTAGCGCTCGTTCGAAAGGGTTGAGATCCCAGCGACGTTTAGATAGATATTGTATTCGGGTGAACCGCGGGGGGCTCATATACTATTGTGCATTATTTGTCAATCTTTTTCGACCACCATTACAGTACATATAATTTTGTATACCTGATTTACAAGATCTCTTTTTCAGCGACCAGGAGTCTGGCTTCAGCCAGGGCTTCAGTCTGGCTGTTTATGGTTCCGTTAAGCTGTTTCTGGTGAATCAGTTTTATAATGATACCAATCGCCGGTCCGGGTTCAATGCCTAAAGCAATTAAATCTTTACCACTGATCAAGGGCCTGATAAAATTTGCGCGTTCGAGCTGGTAAATTTCCTTAAGACGGCGACTCATTTTGATTAAAGTTTCGCGTCGGGGACCGGGATTACGGCCTCGGGTGGCTTCAAGATCGGCCAGGGCGTGAAGCAGGAGCAGATCAAGGTCCGCCTCAAGATCGAACACCAGGCGGCGCAAACTCTTCTCCTTTGCATTATCCGGGTTAAGCATCAGGGGACGCAGGTGGTTCTCTATAAGGCGGGAAAGACGCCTTATAAAATCCTTGCCGAGGGCGAAGCCGGTTAAATTTTCGCGGGCGAGATGGGCCGAAAAACGTTCATGGCCGTAGAAATGAATCGTCCCGGTATCAGGGTCTACAGTTTTTGTTAGTGCTTTTCCTGTATCATGGAGCAGAGCCGCCCATTTAAGGAGGATGAGATCGGCGGTTTCAGGCGGGGTGATGGCCAGCGGATTGCTTTGGCAAAACCCATCGAGAGCGGCGACCGTTGTTAAGGTGTGAGCCAAAGCGTCAAGGTGATGAAAATTATTCTGTTCAAGGCCCTCAAGCGGGGCTAGAGCCGGCATAATTTTCTGCAGAGCACCTACAGCCGCAAGCTCCCCAAGGGCTCGGGCCGCTTGGGGGTCGGCCAGAATATGGTTAAACTCGACGGCAAAGCGCTCTTTTGCAACTTTATCGAGAGAACTTACAGCTCCCGCCATCGCTTTTTTAGTTCCGGTTGTCAGGTCGCCGCCGATTTGCAGCATGAAGCGGGCCGCTCGAACTACTCGTAAGGGGTCAGCCAGCAGGTTTTCGGGAGCGACGCAAACAATAACCCCATTCTCCAAATCTTTGCGGCCATCGCAAGGGTCGTGGAAACATTGTTCGTGCAGACCCCAGGCCATGGCGTTGATGGTAAAATCGCGGCGTTTCAGGTCGCTGATCAGGCCTGAGCCATTGAGGGCCGCCAGATCGATGGTCATTTTCTGGCCGACCAGTCGCCGGGTCAGAAATTTTTCGGCTCCCATAGTAATGAAGCGGCCTTGCGTCCCTTTTAATAGAGATTCTTCCCAATAGGCCATATCTTCAGCCCGGCAGGCAAAATCGAGGTCGCTGACCGCCTCTCCACGTAGCAGATTACGCAAGGCCCCACCGACCAGGTAGAGGGGTTTTGCATCTTTTTGGGCGCTGGCCGTAAGCTTTTCCCAGGCGGGAAAAATTTTGTATAATCGTTGGTTTAAGTTGGGGATCATAGCCTTGAAATAGGTGTCAATGTGAAAAGTTAAAAAAGAGATTGGACTTATTAAGACGTCATCATCCTTAAATTTGTGTAATTTGTCAAATGAATAGTGTTGGCTTTCAAATCTTATATAAATTTGTATATTTAAATAGGTTTATATAGTATTCAAGAGTCTTTCATTTGAAGGTTAAAAGCTTGACAGGCTGTGTTCTTTTGTGTATTTGCGGGATGTATCACAACCCCTGTTTTTTTGTTTATTATGTATTGTCCACAGTTTGTTTAAGGAGATGATTTGATGGCTGACTGGCAGAAGATGTATCAGGAAAAACTTGGCACGGCGGCCGACGCTGCGGCGGCGATAGAGTCAGGAGATCATATCTGGTTTCCTGTAGGTGCTGGAGAACCTTATGGATTTATCAAGGCTTTAGAAGCACGTAAAAAATCATTGCAAAATGTAGTCACGCATCAGATATTGCCGGCTCAAGCGGGTTATTTCGATCAAGATACATCTTTCCATATAAAGCATAACTCACTCTTTACCAGTGGTGCCTCACGTGAGGCGGTACATGCAGGTTGGGCCGATTTTACACCCAACTATTTCTCTGAACTGCCTCGTCTGATTCGTGAAGTCTGGCGTTCGGATGCGGCGGGCGCAATTGTCTCGCCGATGGATGAGCATGGTTATTTCAGTATGGGTTTAGGAGTTGATTATACCTGGGAAGCCCTGCATAAAGCAAAAAAGGTGATCTTTGAGGTTAACCCGGACGCCCCCCGCTGTTATGGTCACTGCCAAGTACATATTTCGCAAGTCACTCACATATACGAAAGTAAAGATCCGCTGCTTGAGCTTCCGATTATTCCTCTGTCCGATGTTGACAAGGCTATCGGCGGCTACGTAGCCGAGATGGTTAGAGATGGCTCAACCCTGCAGATCGGTTTTGGCGGGGTTCCCAATGCCGTCTGTAAGGCTCTGGAAGACAAGAAAGACCTTGGTATTCATACAGAGATGATAACCGACGGAATTAGGGATCTGGCTGAGTGCGGAGCTGTCAATTGTTCCCGTAAAAATTATAATCCCGGCAAGATAGTTGGCACCTTTGCCTGGGGCAGGAAGAGTCTATATGAATTTATGGATAGTAACCCGATGCTTGAGATGCATCCGGTTGATTATACCAATAACCCTTATAATGTCGGCCTCAACGATAATATGGTGGCGATCAATTCGACCATTGAGATCGATCTTTTAGGGCAATGCTGTTCCGAATCGATGGGGCCGAAACAGTGGAGCGGCACCGGTGGCCAGGTCGATTTTTTCCGGGGTGCCAATATCTCTAAAGGCGGTCAAGGCTTTGTAACGATGCCCTCAACCGCGAAGAAAGGTACGGTCTCCCGGATCGTTCCGACCTTGAAAACGGGTGCCGTGGTGACCACAAATAAAAATGACGTTGATAAGGTGGTAACCGAGTTCGGTGTTGTCCAGATGCGCGGCAAGAGTGCTCGGGAACGGGCTTTAGGTCTGATTCGGATCAGTCACCCCGATTTTCGCGATGAACTGAAGAAAGCGGCTCAAGCGATGAACCTTATTTAAATCATGTTGCGAGCTGGTGAAAAGCTGGTTTTGGCGACGGCTAACCAGGGGAAAAAAAAAGAGATACAGGCCCTACTTGCCGGATCCGGTGTAGAGCTTGTATCTCTTCTCGAATACCCGCAACTTAACTTGCCCGAAGAGACCGGAACTACCTTTATTGATAACGCAAAGATTAAGGCCCGGTCTGTGGTCGATGCGACTGGCCATTGGGCTTTAAGTGATGATTCCGGTCTCGTGGTCGATGCTCTGGGTGGGGCCCCAGGGGTTCATTCGGCCCGTTATGCCGGCCCTCAAGCCGGGGATGCAGAGAACAATCTTAAATTACTCAAGGCCCTGGCCGAAGTTCCTGACAATCTGCGGGGAGCGGCTTTTATTTGCGTTGTGGTGCTGGCCTCGCCTCGTGGTGATGAGTTTGTTTTTGAAGGCACCTGCCGTGGCCGCATCGGTCGTCAGTTGATCGGCTCCGAAGGTTTCGGTTATGATCCCCTCTTTATGGTTGAGCCTGACTACCGTTTCAGCATGGCCCAGTTAAGCCCGGTGGAAAAAAGTGCTATCAGTCATCGAGGCCTGGCTTTACGGAAATTGCGGCAGTGGTTGAATTGAATGCTGCAGGATTGCTTTTTTAGGACTTTGGCGCTTCGTTATTGTCGGAATCTGTTAAAAAAGTGTTGACAAGTTCCCGTTATATCTCTATATGCTCGTCTTAAGCCCGCCTCTATTAGATATTTCTTAATTTTACAGCTGCTTGAAAAGCATTTAACCATAGAAAAAACAGTTCCGGTTAACTCTTCATATCCAATTCCTGATTCCTGTCGAAAATATTCGAAATCAAATTGTTAATACCTGAATTATATTTTAAGAATTGCTTTTTTTGAAGTTTACATACAATTTGGGCAATGCTTTCGGCTTGCTTTTTTATAAATAGGGTTGAGCTGTTACCATCCCGGTTTTTTTTACGAGTGCATTATTTTATATAATTTAAGTTGGTGCACTTTTAATGTTTAAGTTTGAAAATTTTGATGTTTTAAGGAACACGTATGAATCTTAATGAGTTGAAAACCAAACAGATCTCTGAATTGACGGAGATGGGTCGTAATATGAAGATTGAGGGGGCGGCCGGCATGCGGCGCCAGGATTTGATCTTTGCCATTCTGCAATCTCATGTCAATAAAAACGGAGCGATTTTCGGTGAAGGTGTGCTCGAGACCTTGCCGGATGGTTTTGGTTTTTTGCGGGCCCCTGATTACAGCTATCTTTCCGGGCCTGATGATATCTATGTTTCGCCTTCGCAGATTCGTCGTTTCAACCTGCGTACCGGTGATACTGTGGCCGGACAGATTCGTTCACCGAAAGAGAGTGAGCGCTATTTTGCTCTACTCAAAGTTGATCAGGTCAACCAGGATTCTCCTGAGGTCTCACGTAACAAGATCCTTTTTGATAATTTGACCCCGATCTTTCCGAATGAGCGTTTTACCCTTGAGAAGGAGCCCGACAACTATTCGATGCGGGTTATGGATCTGATGACGCCGATCGGTAAGGGCCAGCGGGGTTTGATTGTGGCTCCGCCAAGAACCGGTAAAACGGTGCTTTTAAAGCAGATTGCCAATAGCTTGACCGAGAATCATCCAGATATCACGCTGATTGTGCTCTTGATCGATGAACGGCCCGAAGAGGTTACTGACATGAAACGTTCGGTGCGTGGTGAAGTCGTCTCCTCAACCTTTGACGAGCCGCCCCAACGCCATGTTCAGGTCGCCGACATGGTTTCCGAGAAAGCTAAACGTCTGGTTGAACATAAGCATGACGTGGTAATTCTTCTCGACAGCATCACGCGCTTGGCCCGCGCTTACAATACCGTAATTCCGGCCAGTGGTAAAGTGCTCTCCGGTGGGGTTGATTCCAATGCCCTGCATAAGCCGAAGCGCTTTTTCGGGGCGGCCCGTAACATTGAAGACGGGGGGTCTCTGACGATTATCTCGACCGCCCTGGTAGATACCGGAAGTCGGATGGATGAGGTTATTTTTGAAGAGTTCAAGGGCACCGGTAATATGGAGCTTCATTTAGAGCGCCGTTTAGCCGACAAGCGGACCTTTCCGGCTATCGATGTGATGCGTTCAGGTACCCGGCGTGAAGACCTCTTGATGGATCCTCAGGAGTTGCAGAGGGTCTGGATCTTGCGAAAATTTATTCAGCAGATGAATGTCGTGGAGGGCATGGAATTCCTTCTTGAAAAGATGAAGGGTACAAAGAGTAATACTGAATTCCTGGAGTCTATGAACAGCTAATTTTTATTGACAACAACGTGCCTAAAGTTATAAAGAGCGCGTTTCGCCCGCTTGGGGCTTAAAATATATGGAGGTTTTGTAAAGATCATGAAAGAAGGTATTCACCCTAAATATGAAAAATGTGAAGTTAACTGTGCCTGTGGTTTCAACTTTGAGACCCGTTCAACCGTGCCGTCGATCAAGGTTGAGGTCTGTTCCCAGTGTCACCCCTTCTTTACCGGCAAGCAGAAGTTTGTTGATTCGGCCGGTCGGATTGAGAAATTCCGTCGTAAATATAACAAGTAGACGGTTGTCAGTTTGTTTGTTTCCCTGCTGACCTACACCCCGGAAGCCGAGGCCGTAGTAGCGACTGCGGCGCGGCTCTGTTATTCGGCGGTTGATTGTCAGGCTCTGCTGAAGCGTTCCGAGCCGGCTGACGATCGGCGTATGATCAGCAAAGTGCTGGCCATTGGTCATCATGGGGTTCTAGAACATGCCGTTTTTACCTTTGCCGCAGAAGGTGTCTCCCGGGTTCTGACACACCAGTTGGTACGTCACCGGCTGGCCTCGTTTGCCCAGCAGAGCCAGCGCTATGTCGATTTCGACGGCGGGTTCGAATATGAGATTCCACCAACCATTGCCGAACAGCCCGAACTGGCGGCCCGTTTTAACGAAGAAATGCGTCGTTTGGCAGCTCTCTATGCCGATTTAAGGGCGGCTGGAATTGCTGCCGAAGATGCTCGGTTTGTCCTGCCCAACGCCTCCCACTCTCGTCTCATACTAACCATGAATGCCAGAGAGTTGCGCCACTTTTTCCGTTTGCGCTGCTGTCGACGGGCTCAGTGGGAAATTCGTGATTTGGCGAAGTTTATGCTCAAAGAGGTGCTTAAAGTCGCACCGGCTATCTTCAAGAAGGCCGGTCCCGGATGTCTGGCCGGAGCCTGCCCTGAAGGTGAGATGAGTTGTGGTGCCGCTGCAGAAGTGCGCCGCGAATTTGCCGATCTTGGAGCCTCTGTAACCTGACAGTCTACAAATTGTTAAGTTATAGCGGATAGCGGCGAACATTGCTTCGCCCACTTCGAGGGGGACAGAACTAAAGGTCTGTCCCCACACCGAGAAGGCTTGGAAGATTTACTAAACGTCTACTAATTGTAAATTAATCTTGCTGTCCACTTTACCCATTACCAATTATGTTTGCAAAACTCGAAGAAGTTGAACAGCGTCTTTTGGACCTCGAAGCTGAAGTAATTCAGCCCGAAGTGATGGCCAACCGCAAGCGCTATCATGAGGCGACCAAGGAGCTTGCCGATCTGCGTCCTGTGGTCGAGGCTTTTCGCTCTTATCGGGAAATTGCAGCCGAGATTGAAGAGCACCGCGAGCTTCTGAGCGGTGATGATGAAGATCTTAAGGAGCTCGCCAATGAAGAGCTCCCCTTTCTCGAAAAGCGTCTAACGGGTTTAGAGAAAGAGATTCAGCTTTTGTTGTTACCCAAGGACCCCAATGATGAGAAGAATGTTATTTTAGAGATTCGCGCCGGAACTGGTGGCGATGAAGCGGCTCTCTTTGCCGCTGATCTTTTTCGCATGTATGCCCGCTACGCCGAGCGTCAGAACTGGAAACTTGAGGAGCTTGGCCGTAACGAGACCGGGGTCGGCGGCTTAAAAGAGATTATTGTTCTGATTAAGGGTAAACGGGTCTACAGTCGTTTGAAATATGAGAGCGGTGTGCATCGGGTTCAGCGTGTGCCGACGACCGAATCACAGGGCCGTATACATACCTCGGCGGTAACCGTAGCGGTGCTTCCTGAGGCCGAAGAGGTTGATGTCGATATCAATCCCCAGGATCTGAGAATCGATATCTATCGAGCTTCCGGGCCCGGGGGCCAAAGTGTCAATACTACAGACTCGGCCGTACGCATTACCCATATCCCGACCGGACTCGTGGTTTCCAGTCAGGATGAGCGCTCACAACATAAAAATAAAGAGCGCGGTATGAAGGTCTTAGCCTCCCGTCTTCTCGATCTGCGCATGCGTGAGCAACATGAACTGATCAGTAGCGAGCGCCGTCAGCAGGTTGGCAGCGGTGATCGTAGCGAGAGAATCCGCACCTATAACTTTCCTCAAGGCCGGGTTTCCGATCATCGTATCGGTCTAACCCTTCATAAACTTGATCAAATCATGGCCGGAGAGATCGGTGAATTGATTTCGGCTCTGCTCTCCCATTTTCAGGCCGAGTTGATGAAAGGGTCATCGACATGACCTCAACCTGGACGGTGCTCAGTCTGCTTAACTGGGCTGCACCGTACCTGGGAAAATATGGCTCCACCTCACCCCGCCTGGATGCCGAACTGCTGCTCGCCAAGGTACTTGATTGCCAGCGCCTTGAGCTTTATCTCCGCTTTGACAAACCTCTTGCCGCTAGCGAACTTGCCTCTTTTAAAAAGTTAATTCTTGAACGTCGAAAAGGGGTTCCGGTTGCCTACCTGTTGGGTGAAAAAGAGTTCTGGTCTCTTACTTTCAAAGTAACTCCAGCGGTTCTGGTGCCGCGTCCCGAAACCGAGCATCTGGTTGAAGGGGCGATCGACTTTTTAGAAAAGAAATTTCCCTCAGGTTGCGGCGTCCTTGATCTGGGTACCGGTTGCGGTAATATCATTCTCTCTCTGGCCCACCACTTTTCCGGAGAGGCCGGTTTTTCCTGGCTCGGAATCGACAGCCGGCCGGCCGCACTGGAAGTGGCCGCACTAAACGCCCGGAAACTGAAACTCGAAACGGTCTCCTGGCTTGTCTCCGATCTTTTTGCCGCCCTTGAGCTCTCCGAGAATCCATCTTTTGGCCTGGTGGTCGCCAATCCTCCCTATATTGTTTCGGCAGAGATGGCATCTTTGCCGCGCGAAGTGCATTGTGAACCGGTTGCCGCTCTTGATGGCGGTCCTGACGGACTAGATTTTTATCGTCGGATTGCAGCAGGCGCCCGGAACTTTTTAGCCCCCGGAGGCGGCCTTATCTTTGAGGTTGGTGACGGACAGGCACCAGACGTCAAAAAAATCTTGGCAAGTAACGGTTATAGTGCTATCTCTGGCCTGTTCGATCTGGCCCGCTGTGAAAGAGTGGTGATGGGAAGGATGAAGGATGAAGGGTGAAGGATGAATCTATTTCCGTACTCATTATTCACCCTTCAATTTTGGAGTTTATGTGGAAAGTATAGTTGTGAAAGGCGGCCGGAAATTATCCGGCGAGGTGATCATTGACGGAGCTAAGAATTCAGCTCTGCCTCTGATCGCCGCCACTCTGTTGGCCGAGAATGGTTCTTGTTGCCTTGATAATGTTCCTGATCTGCGTGATATTAATACGATCATTCGTCTGCTTGAGGGGATGGGGGCGGTTGTCCAGCGCCAAGGCCGCCGTTTGGAGATCAAGACCACGGCAGTGGATAATTGCCAGGCTCCTTACGAGTTGGTGAAGACTATGCGGGCTTCCATCCTGGTTTTAGGGCCCTTGCTGGCACGTTTTGGTCAGGCCCGGGTCTCACTGCCGGGAGGTTGTGCTATTGGGGCACGGCCGGTCAACCTTCATATCAAAGGCCTTGAGATGATGGGGGCCAAAATTTCGGTTGAGCATGGCTATATTATTGGTCAGGCGGAGTGCCTGACCGGGGCAGATATCACTTTTGATGTGACGACTGTGACCGGTACCGAAAATTTGATAATGGCGGCAGTTTTGGCAGATGGTGTGACAACATTGCGCAATGCTGCCCGGGAGCCCGAGATTGTTGATCTGGCCGCTTTTTTGCGGAAGATGGGGGCGCAGATCGAAGGTGAAGGCACCCACACTGTCACGATTACCGGAGTTGAAAAACTTTCTGCGGCTGAATATCAGGTGATGCCTGACCGGATTGAGGCGGGAACTTTTATGGTTGCCGCCGGTATCAGTGGCGGCGATGTCGTGATTAAAAATGCGCCTCTGGCGGCGATGGGAAGCGTGGTTACCAAATTACAGGAGATTGGTCTTAAAATTGAACCGCTTACCACTTACAAAGAAGATGATCTTCTGACCGGGGTTGCGGTCAGGGTTAGTCGCGGGGCCGAAGGTCTTCGGGGTCTGGATATTAAAACGATGCCGTATCCCGGTTTTCCTACCGATATGCAGGCGCAAGCGATGGTTCTTCTGGCTCTAGCTGATGGTACCAGCGTGATCAGTGAGACTGTTTTCGAAAACCGCTTCATGCATGTTTTTGAGCTTCAGCGTATGGGTGTCGATATCGAAGTCGAAGGGCGCACGGCAATAGTTCGAGGGGTTGCGATGCTCTCCGGGGCTCCGGTGATGGCCTCCGACTTGAGAGCCAGCGCCGGTCTGGTTTTGGCCGGCCTGGCAGCCGAGGGTGAAACCGTAATGTCAAGGGTCTACCATCTTGATCGCGGCTATGCCGGTTTTGAAAAGAAGCTGAGATCTTTGGGTGCCGATATCCGGCGGGTTGAGGAAAATTGATGGATATAAACTGCTACCAAACAAGCGACTCCGATTTTCAGGAACGTTTTCAGCGCCTGTGTGAGCGTAATCTTGACCTCGATATGGCAGCCGATACTGTGGTTGCAGAGATTCTTGAGCGGGTTCGTAAAGAGGGTGATGCGGCGCTCTTTGACTATACGAAGCGGTTTGACGGGCTTGATCTTGCTGATGTCGGCATTGAGGTGCAAGCTGCAGAGATCGATTCGGCGTTTAATTCATTGAGTGCTGCACAATTGGCGGATATCGAACTGGCGATTGAGCGGATTACCACCTACCATCAGCGCCAGTTGCGACAATCCTGGTTCGATGACCATGAACCGGGAGTCCTTTTAGGGCAGAAAGTTACCCCTTTGTCGCGGGTCGGCATCTATGTGCCGGGAGGTAAAGCCTCTTATCCCTCTTCGGTTTTGATGAACGCGATTCCGGCCCGGGTTGCGGGCGTTAAAGAGATCGTTATGGTTTCACCGGCCGCACAAGGTTATAATCCGGCGGTTCTGGTTTCGGCCAGACTTTGCGGGGTGGAGCGTATTTTTCGGATTGGCGGGGCCCAGGCCGTGGCGGCGTTAGCCTATGGAACATCATCAATTGCTTCAGTTGACAAAATTGTCGGGCCCGGAAATATCTATGTGGCATTGGCCAAACGCCGGGTTTTTGGCCGGGTCGGTATCGATATGGTCGCCGGACCCAGCGAGATTATGGTGGTCGCCGATGAGAGTGCCAATCCGGTTTATGTGGCCGCCGACCTGCTCTCACAAGCTGAACACGATGAACTTGCGGTGGTGGTACTGGTTACCCCGTCACAAAAATTGCGGGATGCGGTTGAGGCCGAACTCAAAAAACAGTTGGCTTCATTGACCCGGCGTGACATTGCCATGCGTTCATTGCAGGATCAGGGAGCCTTGATTAAGACTGCAACCCTTGATCAGGCTCTTGACCTGGCTAACCGTTTTGCGGCGGAACATCTTGAGCTTGCGGTAGCCGACCCGCTTTTGGCCTTAAGCTCAATTGGTAATGCCGGGGCCGTTTTTCTTGGTCACTCAACCCCTGAAGCCCTGGGTGATTACTTGGCCGGCCCTAACCATGTCTTACCGACAGCGGGTACGGCTCGTTTTTCATCACCTTTGGGGGTCGATGACTTTCTCAAAAAGAGCAGCGTGCTCTCTTTCAGTAGTGCGGCTCTAAAACGCTACGGGCGGCCATTAACTGCGTTGGCAGAGATGGAAGGTTTAGAAGCCCATGGCCGGGCTGTCAGTTTGCGACTTGAAGAGGAGAAGTAATTATGGAAAACAACCCACGTATAGCCGAGATCGATCGACAGACGGCCGAGACCAATATTAAACTCTCTATCGATCTTGACGGCAGCGGCCGTTCGCAGATCGAGACCGGGATTCCTTTTATCGACCATATGCTGACACTTTTTGCACGTCATAGTGGTTGCGATCTGGAGATTTTGGCGAGTGGTGATATTGAGGTCGATTTCCACCATACGGTTGAGGATTTAGGCATCTGTCTGGGGCAGGCTTTGAGTCAAGCTTTGGGGGATATGGGCGGTATCGCCCGTTACGGCGAGGCCCAGATTCCGATGGATGAAGCTTTGTGTGGAGCTGTAGTTGATATCTCCAGGCGTCCTTTTCTGGTTTTTAACCTGGCCTTGACCGCACCCAAAGTCGGGGAGCTTGACAGCGAATTGATTGAGGAGTTTTTCCGGGCTCTGGCTGTTCATGGCGGTTTGAGCTTGCATATTAATCTGCACTATGGAAAAAATCAGCACCATATCTTTGAGGCTGCTTTCAAGGCTGTAGCCCATGCCCTGCGGCGCGCCTGGACGTTCAGGTCGGAACTCTCCGGCCGGGTTTTAAGTACCAAAGGAACTTTATAGAGATGATTGCAATTGTTGACTACGGTATGGGCAATCTGCGCAGTGTCCAGAAAGCCGTCGAAAAGGTTGGTTACAAGGCCGAGATAACCCGCAGTCCACAGCGTATTGCCGACGCCCGGGCGGTGATCCTGCCCGGAGTCGGGGCTTTTAAGGATTGTATGGACAATCTTGAAAACTTTGCCCTGATTACTCCGGTCTTGAAGGCTATTGCATCGGGAAAACCTTTCCTTGGTATCTGTTTGGGATTACAACTGCTTTTCAGTGAAAGTCTCGAGTTTGGTCACCATCCGGGATTGGACGTGATTAAAGGCGTGGTCAAACCTTTTTCTCCGATTATTGCCGATCCGGATCGGCCGGGTGGTCTTTTGAAAATTCCGCATATGGGGTGGAATTCGGTGCGTCTCATGAAACCGGTGCCGGTTCTGGCTGAGGTCGAAAAGGGCTCATATTTTTATTTTGTCCACTCCTACTACGTCGAACCTGAAGATAGTCAAATGGTAGCTATGGTGACTGATTATGGTGGTGACTTTGTTTCCGCCGTGGCCTTTGATAATGTTCTGGCGACCCAGTTTCATCCGGAAAAGAGTCAGCAGCAGGGCCTTGCTATTTTACGGGCTTTTGCCGCTTTAAGTGAAAAGGGATGATTATTATGAGATCTATTACTCACAG
>JANTGZ010000015.1 GCA_024762675.1 Thermodesulfobacteriota bacterium
TCGGAAGGTGAGAGATCGCGCCATTGCGCCCGCCACGAGGTTGCAGTGCTGCCTTTGAGGGTAAGCTTTAAATGGCCCTGGCTGTCAGGTGATTGATCTGTGTTGAAATTAAGTTCGGTTTTGATCGTTGCCGCTTCCAGATCTTTTACCAAAACGAGTTTTCCTTTCTCAAGATCGAGGGCCCAGTGGTCGTCAAAACCGGTAATGCCGGGGGCCGGTTTATTGGTTGAAAAGAGGAAGAATTCACCCCCGCTTTCGACCAATGCCGTATCCCACCAGCCGGGATAGGGCAGATCGGCAAACTTATTAAAGAGGTGGTTTTGACGGTTGGCCAGGAGGATGTGAGCTTCTTGTTTTTGCAGGCGTAGTTGAGTGGCAAAAAGCAGAGCCAGGTCACAATTTTTGCCATACCCAAGACGTCTGGTTTCCGCAGGGCTCTGGATTTTAAAATCGGTCTCTTGAAAAGATAACGTATAGGTTGTCAGATCGCGAATTTGTCGAAATAGTTGATGGCTGATCGGGCTTGCAGTTTTTTGCTGTGGCCGAAATAATTCTTCACTCTTTTCCGCGGCCGCCTTTTTAAAAAAAGAATTAAAAAAATCAGCTACCTGTCGCCAGTTGTTAAAGCTGCTAATAAAGAGGCAAAACCCCTGTTCAGCCATCCCTGGAGTCCATCTTTCCGGCGTCATGGCGGGAATCTTTTCTCCCCTCCAGTGGTACCTTGTCAGTTTATCTCCAATTTTATCTTGTTTGAATTCAAGATTCAAATGGTCTGGAGATCGGTATTGCAGTGCTAACGAGGTCGGACAGTCGATGATGACCTCTTTGTTGATAATCGGATCGTAGAGGCGAAAATGCTCCTCACACCAGAAACCGACTTTCGCCGTCACCTCAAGCTCAATTTCGATCTCGCTGCCCGGTTCGACTGCCGGCAAACTGACGACCATCTGACGGCTTTTTGAGTAGATTGAGACCTCACTGTTCCATGGGGCCGGAATGTCGTGAATCTCTTCGTTTTTGACCTCTACAATTTCATTTCCTGTGGTTATCGTTTGTCCCTTGAGCAGTTTGACACTTTGCCGGTCCTGGTTGTAGGTGAATTTGAAATCGGCGTGCTCTTTCTTCCCCTTATAGGTCAGGATGCGGCGTTTGACATAGAGATGCAGTTTGTAGGAGCCGTCAGCCGCCACCGTGTAGTGTTTTCTTATTTTAAGATTTACGGTATCGGCACCGGCCGTAAGTGCGGCCGCCGTTTCATCGCTGGCGGCGGCTGGACGGCCACATGAAAGCAGGAGAGTGCAAATAACCAACACCCAGAACAAAACTGGTGATATATAAATTTTCTTTAAATTCTCTCTTGAAATAGTCATTTCGTCTCGGTCTTTTCGCGCTGGTTAAACTGCCACTTAATTTCTATTGGGGTTAGTGACTTTTTTTGGTTACGGTTTTGAATGCTGGTCAATGATTGATAATATTGAGGCTCAACTTCGGTTTTTTTCAAGGCGAAGCGGCGCTCGATGAGCAATTTACTCGGTTTTTCCTGGGTGAACTTTATAGATTGGGAGAAGATTTCATTGTCGATTTCAGTTGTCTCCGGCAGCAAAAGGGTTTTGGGTGGTTTGTTGAAACTTAGATGTTCACTTAATATAGTAGTATAGGTGTAGCCGAGCTTGAGCGGATAGCGCCGTTTAATCATATCGGCTTTCCTTAGAATCCAGCGATCGAGTAAGCCCGGGTTTTCCATGAAAGCCAGAGGCTGTAAGAGGCCGGTCGCAGAATTTTCTTGCGAAGTGATAGAGCTTGAAGGAGTCAGGCCGGTGACTGAAAAATTTCCCGAAAATGTGAAGCTTATGTTGCGGTCAGCCGGGTCGGACCAATTTAGATTGGAAAGTTCAAGGCCATTATATTGACTTAAAAAAAATCGTTTAAGAAAATTTTTCTGCTCCTTTCGGCTCTGATTCATCATGATTGAGCGCATCAGGGTATCGTTAAAACCGGTGCAGCTTCCTGTTATCGTACCGCTAAGTTCTCCAGTAAGAGATAGTTCATCAACGATTTTCAGGGTGAAAGTATTCTCTCTAGGGGGCACCGGCGGAGTCAGGTCGAGGTCGCCGTTCTGAGAATCGGCAATCAGATAGGAGCACTCTCTCTCATAGTCCGGCAGAAACTGACGGCTGGTCTCCGAAGTCGGATCGAGAAAATAGAGGGCTTTGCCATGATCGTCAAGAACCGCGACTATTGCATGGTTAAAATATGGCAGGGGGATCTCTTTGTCGAGTTTGTCGCCGACGCGGATAAGTACGGGGGCCGCTTTAAAGCCGGCCAGACGCAGCATGCTTACTAAAAGGGCGGCCTTGTCGCGGCAGACGCCGTGCCGGCGTTCAAAGGTGAGATTAACATCGTGGGGTTCAAAGCCGGGGCGTTCACTTTCGCCGCTGACTCCAAGATAGCGGATTTCGCGGGCGACATAGTAGAAGAGGCTGGCCATTCTCTCTTCGGCGCTTTTCCCGTCAATAAGTTCGGCAACCTTCTTTTTCAGCTCTTCTCCCGGTGTCAGTTTTTTGGCCGCCAAGGTATCGTACCAGGCGGCAATCGCCGGCCAGTCGGGCAGGGTCGAATAGAGCAGGCGCATCGCCACTCGGCGAAACGAAGGCATCTCCGGTTCGGGAACGATTTGCGGGACTTTGCTGAAGGTCCATGACCTGATGGTTTTTGGTCGTTCCCCAGGCAAACGTCTCTTGCGAAAAGTGACGCAGTTCTCAACCTCATCCTTAATCAACCATTTGAGAGGGGTTTGGGCGGGAGTGGTTACCGTGAAAATGTAAGAGTGGATGGGGATATCATACTGGCCAAGGATCGAACCAAAGATCTGGTCGGCGATGATCGGTTTAAATTGTCTTTTGTTCAAACGGTAGTGAATTGTGTCGCCCACCTCAAGTCCCGGCAGAAATACCTTCACGATTTTTTGTAGAGGATTATAGATATTCATGCGGCTGTTACCAGAGGCCGCTTCTTCGTGGGTATGAGCCGCGATATCAACACGACGGCTCTTGCCGGCCCGAATAATCTCGCAAAGTTCAATCTCCAGTCCACCATAGGCTTTGTTTACATGAAAACTCAAAACCTCGTGATTGCGTTTGCCTTCTTCGTCAAGTATAGTAAGGTATACATCATCCTGACTTATCTTAAAGCCATCGGCATGATATTCAAGATGTTCGATCTCTTGGGCCAGAACCGCATGGGCATAGGGGTAGGTTAAGCGATTGATCTGCTTTAAAAAAAGCGGGGCCTCAGTTACAGGTAAGTTCTTCTGGCAGTCTTTTGGTTCAGATGCAGCCAAATCTCCGGCCCAACCTGAAGCCGGAAAGACGGGGATGGTAAATGTGAACATGAACAGCAACAATAGTCCGGTTCCGGTTGTTATCAATGGGATCGAAATTAATGGCGCGGCTTTGTCAGGCTGATTTTTTTTTAACATGGTTATTTTTGAGGGCAGGTTCAGGTCGGCAAGATTGAAGGAAGTCTTGAAAAAGGCAATTTTTTCATGACTTCCTTAAGGCTTATGATATCTTTTAACCATAATCTTTTTTCAAAGTAAAGATCAATAAAAAAGGAGAAAATTATGTCTGATCAAAATCATCTCTATATCCTGTGGACCAATGCAGATCCGTTGACAGCCGAAAAGATGGTCTTTATGTACGGAGTCAATGCAAAACTGCGAAAATGGTGGCAGGAGGTCACGATTATTATCTGGGGGGCTCCTGCAAGGCTGGTTGCTGAAAATGGAGATGTTCAGAAAAAGATCACGGAAGCTCTGGATGCCGGGGTTAAGCTCTCGGCCTGTAAAGCTTGTGCCGATCAGCTCGGGGTGACTGACAAGTTGGTGGAGCTGGGAATCGAAGTAAAGTTCTGGGGGCAACCTCTAACCGAGCTCTTAAAAAGTGACGCCAAACTTTTGACCGTGTAGTCGAGAAGTTTCTTCAAGTATCACATGGGCTTTTTATCATTGCCTTTTTGGGTTTATCAAGAAATTTGTTCACAGCTTGTCCACAGTTGATGTGGATAAGCGGAAAAACTTCTTATATTCTTTATAGATAGAGCGTACAGTCAGGGTAAGTTGTTGATATTATAGTGGATTATTTTTTTTCGGTGGTCGTCATTTTTAAGTTGACTTTATAATTTCTTAATAATTACAGTAAATTAGGAGGCGAATACGGGGAGTTGTCAACAGGTTCAAAGCTTTTTTGGAAGCACTCCGACAGACCTCTTTGATGGTGATTTCAGGAGGCTGTCAACGGGTAGTATTTTTTTAAATTATGGGCTCTTGTGAGTCGCTTTTCCTTAAAGCATTGATCCTTGCAAGGAGAGGAGGGTGGCTGTAGTGGAGAAAAACATATAGAGGATGCGGTGTCAGATTGGCGAGGTTGTCATGCCCCAATTTTTTTAGAGCTTTGATCATCAATTCAGGTTCTCCAGTTGTCTTGGCAGCAAAGGCATCGGCCTGAAATTCATGATGTCGGGAGAGGGCTTGAAACAGGGGATTCAAGATCATCTCAACCGGGGTAAAGAGAAGGCTGAAAAAGATAAGACCTGAAGCAATTGAAGCGTGCTCCATGAAAAAGGCCTGGTAGAGTGCGGGCTGCTTGATAAACCAGCCCAGCAGGAAAAAAATTATGCCCTGATGAATAATAGAAATTGTGGTCATGGTCAGGATATGTCTCTTTTTGTAGTGGCCGATTTCATGAGCCAGTACCGCGATGAGTTCAGCGATTGAGTGTTGTTTGATCAAGGTATCGTAGAGAGCTACACGGCGCTGGCGCCCGAAACCGGTAAAAAAGGCATTGCCTTTGCCGGAGCGTTTAGAACCGTCGACAACATAGACCTTCTCCAGCGGGAAGTCGACCTGACGGCCATAGGCCAGCAGAGCCTCTTTCAGTTCGCCCTCCGGCAGAGGTGTGAATTTATTAAAGAGCGGCATTATCCAGGTGGGTGCGATAAGCTGGATTCCCAAGGTAAATGAGGCCGCCACCAGCCAGGCGTAGAACCAGGCCAGCTCACCGGTATTCTGAAAGAACCAGATGATACCGCTCAGTAGCGGGGTGCCAAGGAGCAAAGACAGAAAGACCACTTTGATGCGATCCATGACAAAGGTTTTCCAATTGGTACGATTAAATCCGAAACGTTCTTCAATAACAAAGGTGCTGTAGAGAGAAAAAGGCAGTCCTATAAGGGTGCGCCCCAACAACAGCAGAGCGATAAAAAGAAGCCCGGAGAAGAGGAGATTATCGGTTCGGGAACGACACCATTGATCGATCAGGTTAAAGCCGCCGACAAACCAGAAACTTAAGGTTATTGTTAGAGAGACAGCACTGCTGCACTGTTCCAGGATTGTGTTGGCGCGAAGATAGTCACGGTTTTTGCGGTAGCTTTTTTCATTAACAAGGTCTGAAAACTCAGCCGGTGGAGTCGCGGTTTGGTTTTTCAGGTTGAGCTGGTCGGCAAACAGACCTAAAAGGTAATCGCCGACCAGGGCTATCAGAATGATAATAGCGTATTTATTCATTTAGTATAAAACCGGAAACTGGAGTTTTTTCAGAACGGGATTGTTCGGATGAGCACTTTTACGATGCTCATAGGTGAATGTCAATCAAATAAGGCATATGGAATAAGGATTGAAACCAAATGCAGATCTTCCGTATCTATGCAGACGATAAAGGTGAAACCCATTTCGCCAAGGTTGGAATTGAGCTTCATGATGCCGGTGCTATCGGCTTGCTTTCTCCCCTTGAGCCGGCCAGTGGTATAATCTTTCGTGAAACGGAAGGGGATTACGATTATCAGTGGCACAACGCTCCGCGTCGTCAGTATGTGGTTATCCTGGAAGGTCGAGTAGATTTTACAGTTTCGGATGGGGAGTGCAGACGTTTTGGGGCAGGGGATGTAGTTCTGCTTGAGGATGTTTCCGGTAAGGGTCACTACAGCCAGGCCGTTGACGGTGAACGAAGGAAATCAATTTTTATCACACTTGATTAGAAACCCGAATACGTCATGCCGGGCTTGATCCGGCATCCAGTAAATTAAAGAGAAATAGGAATAATGGTTGAAACTGGAGAAGTGGTTTTTGCGGTTACGGGCCTGAGCAAGGTTTACGATATGGGTGAGATCCAGGTCAGGGCTCTCTCCGGTGTCGATTTGACCTTGTCAGCCGGCGAGCTGATTGTCTTGTTGGGGCCTTCCGGTAGTGGCAAATCGACTCTGCTCAATATTCTGGGCGGTCTCGATCACCCCAGCGCTGGTTATTTCTCCTATAGGGGGCGCGATCTTACTACGGCCACAGATCGAGAATTGACCGATTTTCGCCGCTACCATGTCGGTTTTGTCTTCCAGTTTTACAATCTGATCCCAAGCCTGACTGCCCGCGAGAATGTGGCTGCGGTTACTGAGATCGCTAAACAACCGATGACTCCGGAAGAGGCCTTGGCTCTGGTTGGCCTTGAGGAACGGCTTGACCATTTTCCCGCGCAACTCTCCGGCGGTGAACAACAGCGGGTAGCAATCGCACGGGCTATTGCCAAAAATCCTGCCGTTTTGCTCTGCGATGAGCCGACCGGATCTCTTGATTCCAAGACCGGCAGCGTCGTTCTGGCGGTACTTGAGAAGATCAATCAGGAACTAGGCACGACCACGGTTCTGATCACCCACAATGTGGTGATTGCAGCCATGGCCGATCGCGTGATTAAATTGGCCGACGGTCGGGTTGTCGGGATTGAACGTTCAATCGAACGTCTTGCGGCTCGCGATCTGAAATGGTAGAAAAATTCTAATTTTTCTCCTAAGAATTGTAAAAAATCAAATATGAGAGCCTTAGACCATAAACGTTGGCGAGATTTCTGGAAGATGCGGGGTCAGGTTCTGGCTATCGGGCTGGTTATTGCTGCCGGCATCGCAATCTATGTGATGTCTCTTTCAACCCTTGACTCCCTGACCTTCACTCGACAGACATACTATCGGGATTATCGTTTTGCTGATATCTTTGTCAGTTTAAAGCGGGCACCTTTATCTCTCAAGGAGCGTCTTCAGTCAATTCCCGGGGTTGCTCAATTGCGTACTCGAGTGGTAGCCGCTGCTAACCTTACGGTATCCGGTTTTAATGAACCGATAAGCGGTCATCTCATTTCAAGCCCATCAACAGGTACAGCCTCTCTAAATAGTCTCTATCTGCGTCAAGGGCGTCTGGTCGATCCTGACCGTGATGACGAGGTTGTAATCTGCGAAGCCTTCGCTATGGCTCATGCCTTCACTCTCGGAGATACTCTCGCAGCGACTATCAATGGCCGACGCAAAACCCTGCGGATTGTAGGAGTTGCTCTGTCGCCGGAATTTGTCTATCAACTTCAATCAGGTTCTCTCTTTCCCGATTTCAAGCGTTACGGGATTCTATGGATGGGTCGCAAGGCCCTGGCTACCGCCTACGATATGGACGGCGCTTTTAACGATCTCCTGGTAAAGTTGGCAACGGGAGCGAGGCCCGAGGAGGTGATCGAGCGTCTTGACCAGCTCCTTGAACCCTATGGCGGACTCGGAGCGTATGGTCGTAAGGAGCAGGTTTCACACCGCTATCTTTCGGAAGAGTTTCGTCAACTTGAACAGATGGCAACCATTTATCCGACGATCTTTCTCGGGGTGGCTGCCTTTCTCCTGCAAGTTGTGATCTCGCGTCTGATCACTACCGAAAGAGAGCAGGTCGCCATCTTGAAAGCTTTTGGTTATTATGATCGGGCCATAGCTCTCCACTATCTCAAACTGGTACTGATGATTGTTGCTGTAGGGGTTGGGGCGGGTCTGGTTGCAGGATATTGGCTCGGTCGTAATATGAGCGAGCTCTATATGGATTACTACCGTTTTCCCTTTCTCATCTACTTTCTGCATCCTCGCATCGTACTATTTGCGGTTGGGGTGAGTTTGGCAGCGGCCGGACTCGGTGCCGGAGGAGCCCTGCGGCGAGTAATAAAACTGGCACCGGCGGTGGCTATGCGGCCGGAACCACCGGCGACCTATCGTCCGAGCTGGCCTGAACGCTTAGGTCTTAAGACTTTTTTTTCACAACCAACCCGGATGATTATCCGCCATCTTGGCCGCCGTCCCTTCAAGGCCATCCTTTCAGTTGTCGGTATCGCTTTGGCCTGTGCCATTCTGATGGTCGGCAGCATTTTCCAAGACGCGATCGACTATATCGTTGAAGTTCAGTTCGGCCTGGCTCAACGTGAAGATTTGACTGTGACTTTTGTCGAACCCAGCGCCTATCGCGCCCTGTTGTCGCTTCAGCGACTGCCCGGAGTAGATCATGGAGAACCTTTTCGTGCGGTTCCGGTTCGGCTTCGTTTTCGCCAGCGCCACTACCTGACGGCAATAGTCGGGATGCCTGAAGAAAACGTCCTGCACCGTTTGTTGGATGAGGATCTAAAACCTCTGGTGCCGCCGGAGGCCGGGATTGTTTTGACTGATCAACTTGGGCATATCCTCAAGGTTAAGCCCGGCGAGCGTCTGACGGTTGAAGTTTTAGAGGGTAAACGTCCGCATCGTCAAGTTACGGTTGCGGCCCTGACCAAAGAATTTATCGGAGTTTCAGCGTATATGGACCTGGCTTCATTAAATCGTCTCATGCGCGAAGATAACTTGATCTCAGGGGCCTATCTCGCAGTTGATGAGCCCCATCTGACGAGTATCTACTCAGCTTTGAACGAGATGCCTCGAGTTGCCGGAACCGTGGCCCGCCGTCATGCTATAACCAGTTTTTATGAGACTATGGCTGAGCAGATGTTAGTGTTCACCCTTTTTGTTATTTTTTTTGCTGGTGTCATCGCTTTTGGTGTGGTTTATAATAGTGCTCGCATAACCTTGTCGGAGAGGGCCCGGGAACTGGCCAGTCTGCGTATCCTCGGGTTTCGGCGTTTTGAGATCGCCTATATCCTGCTGGGCGAGTTGGCAATTCTGACCTTGGTTGCCATTCCCTTAGGTTTTCTGTTAGGGTATGGTCTGTGTGCATATATTATCTATTATCTGCAAACCGATCTTTACCGGATTCCGTTGATGGTTGAACCCGGCACCTATGCTTTTGCCGCGACCGTGATCATTCTCGCGACGGTGCTTTCGGCCGGATTGGTGGGCTGGCGGGTTCATCGTCTTGACCTGATTGCAGTCTTAAAAACCAGGGAGTGATGGCATCCCAGATTTTTTTTACGCCCCTCAGGAAGTCCCTTTGGGGTGCGGATATATCAAGGAGTAGACTTTGCGTTTACGAAATGTTTTATTTAGTTTGTTGGTTGGTGGGGCACTGTTAGTAGCCCTGGTTTACGGTTTTCGGCCGCAACCGGTTAAAGTTGATCTGGTTGTCGCCGAGAAAGGGCCTTTGACCGCAACGATCGACGAGGAGGGGCGTACCCGAGTTGTCGATCGCTATATTCTTTCGGCACCGGTTGCCGGTATGATGGCACGGATAGATCTGGATGTCGGCGATGGACTGGTAGCTGGCGATTCACTGATTACAATCCATCCTTTGGTCTCGACCGCTCTCGACCCGCGAAGTCGGGCGCAGTCCCAGGCTCGAGTTAAGGCGGCTGATGCCGCCTTACAGGCGGCGCAGGAGGGGGTCGAAAAGGCCCGGGCTGAACTTACCCTGGTCCAAACTAAACAAAAGCGTATCAGCAACATTGTGGCCTTGCAGGGGCTTCCTCAAGAGCGTCTGGATGAGGTGGAAAGCTGGGTTAAACAGAGCCGGGCGGGGCTTAAATCAGCTGAGTTTACAGTTGAGGTAGCACGTTATGAGTACCAGGCGGCATTGGCGGTTTTTGAGTTTGCCAAGATGACGGCCGCATCGGATGAGATTGATAAAATAGTTCTTAAAGCCCCGGTCGGTGGCCAAGTGCTAAAGCTTCTGCAGAAGAGTTCCGGAGTTGTCAATGCCGGCCAGCCCCTGCTTGAGATCGGCGATCCGCAAACCCTTGAGGTTGAGGTCGATCTGCTTTCAGCTGATGCGGTGCAGGTGCGACCGGGTATGCGAGTTCTCTTTTCTCGTTGGGGAGGAGAAAAGGAACTTTCCGGCGTTGTCAAAAGGGTCGAACCGCACGGTTTTACCAAGATATCGGCTTTGGGTGTTGAGGAACAGCGGGTTTGGGTGATTGTTGATTTCACTGAGCCTGCTGAGAGTTTACAGCGGCTTGGTGATGGTTATCGCCTGGAGGCGAGTTTTATTCTCTGGCATGATGATGAGGTTCTCAAGGTTCCGGGCAGCACCCTTTTTCGGCTTAATGATGAATGGGCTCTCTTTGTGGTTGAGGAGGGCAGGGCCCGACAGCGACGGGTCAAGATTGGTCGTCGGGGCGGAATTTATGTGCAGATTCTTTCCGGTCTTGAGGCCGGATCAACAGTCATCAACCATCCCGGCGATACTATCGTCGATGGCCGCCAAGTACGACAGTTCAGTAAAAAATGAGATGATCTGACATTTAGAGTCTAAAAAACCGATACGACGCAGAAGATCGGAATTTTTACTTAGCCATAATTTATTGCTTTTTACTAGACTTTAGAGTTTCATTTACATTTTCACCGACCGTGGGGCACGGACCACCGGCTTCGACCATCCCATTTTTGACGTAGGCTGCCAAGCCCGGAAAACTTGCTCTTTGAAATTAAAAAAGTTGAGAAATGTGAAGAAAGCACTTGACATTTAAGTGGTTTTGCATGTCGCGCCCTACAATATACTGTTAAAAGCGAAGGTTTATGGCGCGGCCATCTATCAAGGAAAAACCCCAACCCTGATAGGTGGCCGCTATGAATGGCAATCCGGGATACGGCAATATCCCTCATGCCTTCTTCGACTTTATCACATTTCTCTCCGACGCTCTACCTTTACGTTCGGTGCCGACCTTTGTTGAGTTGCTCATAGGAGCTATGCTGGCGCTGGCATGGGTTTGTTACCCATGCCTGGCTGGCTACCGGTTCCCTGAAGCATTGGAGCACTTATTACAAGTGGATCGAATACGGTCAGTGGTTATGGAATCAGGAAAAATAACTTTGTCAGCCAGGGATCTCGTCATTGAGCACCTCTTATGCTGCGTACCGATACCTTAACATAGATGGTTTAGGTCGTCTGATGCGTGTAGCTTTCTAAACCTGAGGCTTTTTTAAAGCTTTGTTAAACAAAAAATCAGCCGCATCACTTTTTTTGTCACGGGCTATTCTAAAGGCTCATAAAAAATAGGGTCGCCCAGCTCTTTAAGGGTGAAGTTGTAGAAAACATGATGTCCGTCATAGTCAAGAACCCGCAAATCGTCGGTCTGATAAAGGTCACCCATGATTAAATCTAAATGCTGTCCATATTTTTCTTTCAGCATAGCTTCTGAGACTTCAAAGGCGATGAACTTCTTGATTCCCTTTGTCAATAGTTTCTCAACAAAGTCAGGATTCGTCAAGGATTCATAGGACGTTAAAATTAGAAGGGGTCCTGAACCTGTAAAAAAAATTCCCGCTTTCATAATAAATCCTCCTTTTGGATGCTTCAGAAACGCTTGAAAACGTTTCAATTGTTGGGATGATACGCATTAAAAGAAGTCACGCAGCATAATGTGTAAATCAGTGGTGCGTTTTTTTGTGACCGCTTACTATAATAAAATGCTCTCAAGTTAGCAGCCAATGTCGATCTGTCCTTTGTTTTTATCCGGCAGCTTTACTCGTCACCGGTGAGCGGCACGAAAGATACTGACAGAATATCCCGGGCGGTAAATTTTCCATTTCTGTCCTTTTCCAAAACCTGGAGTTCCTGGGGCGTGTCGGGGTATCCTATAGGGATGACTATTCTGCCCCCGGGTTTCAGTTGCTTTTTAAGGGACGGCGGTACATAGGGAGCTGCAGCGGCGACAATGATTCCATCAAACGGGGCATGCTCCGGCCAGCCTCGATGACCATCGCCATGGCGGAGCTCAACGTTATCATATCCCAGTTTTTGAAGGCGGAGCGAGGCCGCTCCTGCCAGGGAAGAAATAATCTCAAGAGCATACACTTGCTTGACCAGCAGGGAGAGGATCGCGGCCTGGTATCCTGAGCCGGCACCGACCTCCAGAACAATATCATTGGGAGCGGGATTGAGAAGGTCGGTCATAAGGGCAACGATGAAGGGCTGAGAGATCGTCTGACCGTTACCGATAGAAAGGGGATGGTTTGCGTAAGCCCTCGGTTTCAAGTGCTCGGGGACAAATTCTTCCCGCGGCACCCGGCCCATAGCCCCTATGACCTCGGGTCGCAGTGCCGACCTGCCTGTAAAACCTTGAGTGAGACGGCTTTCGATTTTAATGGTTCGCAGCATCCCATCAACTGTACCCATAACCACACACCTCCTGGCTTCATATATAATATAACACAAAATAATTAGTGATGGAGAAAGTAAATTTTTTATTCGGGGTGGACTTCTTTTGACTCATCTTGAAAATATGTTAGAATAGAAGGGTATCCAGCAATTTCTTTGTGTGGGTGCCGTATGATTATACAAAAAGAATGAATTGCTTCTGAAAGTCTAACTGGAGGAGGACGTAAAAATGATTGTATCTTCTTACCTGGTTATTGTGTCATTGGTTATTGCTATACTGGCACTTTCTTTGAGAGTTGTTAAGGAGTATCAACGTCTGGTGGTCTTTTTTCTCGGTCGTTTTCAGGTGGTAAAAAAACCGGGTCTGCGCATTATTATTCCCGGCATTCAGCAGGCAGTCCGGGTCGATCTGCGGGTCATCACCATGGATGTCCCCAGTCAGGATGTTATCTCTCGGGACAATGTGACGGTCAGGGTTAACGCCGTACTCTATTTTCGGGTGGTTGATCCGGAAAAAGCCATTATCCAGGTAGAGGATTATTACAACGCCACCAGCCAGTTGGCCCAGACCACCCTGCGCTCAGTGCTGGGCCAGCATGAACTCGATGAGATGCTCTCTGAACGGGAAAAGATGAATGCCGACCTGCAGGAAATTATTGATAAACAATCCGATGCCTGGGGCATCAAGGTGACTAATGTCGAGATTAAGCATGTGGATCTTAATGATAGTATGGTTCGGGCCATTGCCAAGCAGGCGGAGGCTGAGCGCGAACGCCGAGCTAAGGTAATCCATGCCGAAGGAGAATTGCAAGCCTCTGAAAAACTGCTGGCTGCTGCCAACGTCATCGCCCAAAATCCTCAGGCCTTGCAACTCCGCTATTTGCAGACCTTAAACGATATTTCCAATGAAAATGCCACCACCGTTATTTTCCCCCTGCCCATGGACTTGATGCGGGCATTTATAGAGAACAAAGAGTGAGGGTGCAAAAGGAGGGTTATGACTATTCATCGCATTACCCCGGCAGAGGCTTATCACTATTGTGATCCTCAAGAATTTAGTTTTGAAACCACGGCTGAGATTGAAACCCTGACCCACTTCATCGGGCAGGAGCGGGCCCTCGAAGCGGTCGATTTCGGTATCGGCATACGGCAGTCCGGGTTCAATCTTTTTATCGTCGGGCCGGAAGGTTTCGGCCGTCCTGAAGCATAAATCAGCTTGCAGTGTTCTTTTATATTTGATCGGCTGAAACAATAAAATTTGTTCTACAGACCAGCCCTGTAGCCTGACACACATGGTCTGCATAGCCGGCACCCGCCTCGGAAAAAACATTATAGGCAGCCGTGGCACCAGCCTCCTCAAGCTCCAGTCGATGATCTTCAAAGAGGGCCGCAGCCGTAATCGGACCTTCAAAACCGGCTCCCTTGATTTCCTGAAGGGCCAAAAGGTTTGCTTGTTGTTTTGTCAAGGTAAGCATGATGATTTTGATTTTTCTTAAATCAATTTTACGCCATAAATCATGATCAGTGACATCTCCCCAGATAACATTTCGCCCGGCCTTACGATGTTCTTCCACGATTCTCTTATTATAATCCACAGCCATGACTCTATTTGAAACGCGACTTCTGGTGGTTTCATATGCCATTGTGCCAAAGGGACCCATGCCAAAAATAATAATATCGGCACCCCCAAGGTCTAAATCGTGATCTTCTGCAAGGCGAGTGTTGGTTTCAAAACGACGGAGAAAGTTAGCAAAACAGTCATAAATAAAATTTGCTTTGATATTTAATGGCGCGGCCGCGAGGAAGGAAAATGTAAGCGCCAGTGCCGCAATGATAAGCCATTCAGAACCAAGCCACTCTTTTTTAGCGGCTATTGCCATAACAAGTAAGCCGAATTCGGAATAATTGGAGAGTGTGATAGCGGCCAGCGTGCTTGTTCGGGCACGAAGTTTAAAACGGGTCATTACAAGAAAATATAATATTGACTTAAGCAGAAGCACCCCCGTAAGCGCAAGGGCGATGAGCACGTGTTCCATTTGGGGCAGTCCGGTAAGCCCAACCTGGAAAAAGAAACCGACCAGAAAGAGGTCCTTGAAGCCTAAAAGCGAGCGGGACAGTTCAGAAGAACGCTCATGGGAACCCACCAGCACACCGGCAATTAATGCCCCAAGGTCAGGTTTGAGACCCACAAGAGAGAAGCTGGTCGTACCAATTACCAACGCAATAAAAAAACCTGATAACGGAAGCATCTCTCCATGACCGATGTGATCGATGAAATAAAGTAAAAGAGGTCTGGCAACAAGCAATACGAGAGGCAGGGATAAGGCCCATAGAGAGGGCCATTCGCCCTTTGAGATGGTGAGAAAAAAGACAGCCATCAGGTCCTGCATGATAAGAATGCCTATTGAGGCCCTTCCATGCAAGGCATTCATTTCCCCTTTTTGTTCAAGGAATTTAACGGCAAATACCGTACTTGAAAAACTCAAGGCAAAAGCGACCAAAGCAATCTGCTGTAGACTGAGGTCTGCAAATAAAATTAAACCAATGGTCGGTGCAACTAAAATGAATAAGAAAAAAAGTAAAATCGTCCCTATGGCATGAACAGTAGCACCACCCCAGATCACAGGTTTGGCAAGCCCTTTAAGGTCAAGTTTCAGGCCAATGGTGAACAGCAAAAGGAAAATGCCAATATCTGCTATCTCTTCCAAGGCAAGCGAACCATTGGTCAGGCCAAGAAAATTCATGAGAAAACCAGAGAGCAGAAACCCTAGCATTGGAGGCAAATTAAGACGCTTGAAGACAAAACCGGAAAGAAAAACGCTAGCGATCCAGATACTGTTAATATATGGTGCAGTGTTCAGAAAATCCATAACTTCAGTCTGTTGAGAGAAGAACTCCCCTCCTGGAAAAATTTCATTATATCGAAGTCAACCTGGTCGTTAAATGCTGGAGATTAATTTTGCGTCTTTGCTGTTGTCGTTCCAGCCGCGTCGATAACCTCAAATAAAAACCGGAGTGCTTCCGTTAAAAAGCACATCCTGTTATATTTTTGTTATCTCCCCTTGAATCACCAATAGGCCGGATCATTGAATTCCTTAACACATGTAGGGCGGTCATTGATAGTCGGAATGGACTCGCCCGTTAAGGACTGCCCCTGCCAACCTTCCGGCATTGAAAGTTTAAGCGGAGCCTGAATTATATTTTCAGGCAGAGCACGAAACCCTACTTTGGAGTAAAAAGATGGATCTCCGTATGTGATAACTACAGCCACTGATCTATTTTTAAGTTCATTAAGAGCATAATTGATAAGCTCCTGTCCAACGCCCTTTCCTTGATACTCTGTACAAACTGCAACAGGAGCAAGCATGTATACCTGGATGGCTTCTCTAAATTGAAGACGAGTAAAGAAAATTGCTCCAACAATTGATTCTTCTTCATATGTCCCGAAGCAGATTATTTCGTGATTGTCGACTCTTGAAGATAGTTTTGAGGCAAGATCTCCAACTAACTCACCTTCTTTCTTTCCCTCAAAAGAAGTGAAAGCCGACGTGAAAAGTCTTGTTACTTCGTCTTGGCAGTTTTTGTTGAGAATTTTGTGATTCATGACTTCTCCTTCAAATCGCTTGGCGCATCAGTTTAGTGACAACGCCGCAAATCACCCAGCCGCGCCGAGAGATGACAGAAAACGACGAGGCGGCTATTTGTGGTCGGATGAATTTGCATTCGTTATGTGCTTTTTATTCGTAATGCGTCCAAAGTCTTATAATCTTAACAATTTTTTCCTCTTGAAAAACCTGATAAACAAGCCTGTGTTGGATGTTTATTCTCCGAGAGTAAGATCCAGCCAGATCTCCAATTAGCTTTTCGTAGGGAGGTGGATTTTGGAAAGGGTTTTCCGAGATTGTTTCAAGTATTTTTTGCGCTTTATACTTCAAACCTGCATTAGCTAGTTTTTTGGCATCTTTCTGAGTCTGCTTTGTGAACACCAGTTTCCAATTCACCAATCAAGCTCCTTGGAACATTTTGATAAATCCTCATCCAAACCTTTTTTAATTGACTCTCTCATGCCTGGAATAGATAATAAGTAAAGCGTTTCAGAAATAGCATTCCAATCCTCCTCAGAAACCAAAACAGCGTTGGCTCTTTTTCCCGTAATCACAATCGGTCGGTGTGAAGATGCTGCTTCATCAATTAGAGAATAAAGTTTTGAGCGCGCTTCAGTCGCATTTAATATAGTCATATCATTACCTCCAGGCTGCAACGTACGCATTAGCGAGCGTGATGTCAAGTGATATTTTGGGCACATAAAGTTTGCATAAGGGGCCGGCCATGACGTTGGCTGCCAACTTTGCAGCAGCAACCATGGTGGAATTTCCCAAAAAAATTGGCAGTGCTCACCGGCAGGAGTAAGTCACTGATCCGGCTGAAGCCGGGGAAAGCATAAAGGGGGAAGAACTATGCTTAAAGGAAAAAAGCCATTATTTTCGGCGAACGGGATGATATCTCCGGCAAAACTGTGAGCACCTGCCTAATTGCCGCCGGAGCTGAAATCGTCTATGAGGCGACCGCCTGTTTTGTCTGAACCTCAGCCGGCACCGGAATGGTTTCATATGATTTCGATGAATTTACCCATAAAACACTACTTCATCATTTTGTTTTATTCGATATTTCTTGTGCAATTACTGCAGATAAAATAAGACATGTTTTCTATCAACCCGACAATCGGCTGTCCGATTTTGTTGAAAAGTCCGATAGCCCGACGTACATCCGCCAACGCAACTTCCTGTGGGGTGGTTATCATCAAAATCGAACAGTGGGGAATAAGCCTGAGCAATTGTAATTGATGGATCACCGATTTAGCTCAAGGTCAATTTTAAGAAGTTGTATTGCCAGCTACGGTGCGAAAGCCTGCGACCAGGTCAAGTAGTTCCGAAGTGATAACCGATTGACGGACATTGCGGTAGCGACCGGTCAACTCCTCCAGGTGTTCCTGGATGTTCTTTTCCGCCTGCTGTAGAGAGAGCAAACGGCTGGCCTGCTCACTGGCCAGGGATTGAACCTGGGCCCGATAGATGGTGACAAAAAGATATTGTTGGATCAGGGCGGAAAAAAGTTTATGCGGTGGGATGGCGCTGTAGGGGAGGCTTCTTCCCGGCCACTTTTTTTTCATAAGTTCGCGCAGTCGTTCGTTGTCCAGAGGCAACAATGGGACTTTGCTGGGCAAACCGCCACTTCCCGGCTCATACTGGTTAAAAAAAAGATCAATTCTCTTCATTCCCGATTTTTGTCGCCAGCGGTGAAGGATAAGAATTATCTCATAGACATGACGATTTACTCCAGCCAGGGAACCAGGTGACCAGAGTGTTTTACCAGGTTCAAGGTTTGCGGCTTCCAGTCGGGCTGCAATCCTGGCTCCGGAAACCAGAATTTGAGGTGGTTGCGGAGTTTGGGCTCTCACCTGATTTTTTTGTAAAAATTCTACCAGTTTCTCGTTAAAATGCCCGCACAGTCCTTGATCTGATCCAAAAACAACCAAGCCTTGTTGCTTTTCTTCTCCTTCACCACTACTCGGCAGGCCGGTTTCTCTGATCACGGCTTGCAGGCCGGAATCAATAGTCTCCTGATAGGCATCAAGGGAGTGGGCGGCCTGCTCATACTGACGGATATTTACGGCTGACAGGGTTTTCATGCTTTTGACAATGGACTGCAGTTTGCCACTGGTCTCGATATGTCTTCGTAAGGTGTGGAGACTCTCCATTATTCCACCTTTTCAGCTTCATCGAGAAGGTTACGGCATTCTGTCAGGATCTCTTCCTGCATGGCTTCACTTAATTTTTCCCCGGCCGTGATATCTGTACATATTTGAGGTAAACGGCTGGCTGCCATTTCGCATATTTTTTGTTCTGCTTGTGCCACCAGGTTCGTTGGAAGGGGATCAAAAAGACCATTTACCAGAGCCAGCATAACCATGATCTGTTCAAAATCCTGTAGGGGATGATAACGTTTTTGGCGTAACACTTCGCGTAACCGACGACCCCTCTCCAGTGATTTTCTGGTCTCTTCATCAAGGCGGGTGGCAAAGCGGGCAAAGGTCTCCAACTCTTCAAATTGGGAGTAGGATAGTTTCAGTTCGCCGACCAGATCACGAAAAGCTTGTTTCTGGGCTTTGCCGCCAACTCTGGAAACAGATTTTCCGACATCAACCGCCGGCAGCATACCCTTGGCAAAAAGCTGAGGTGACAGATATATTTGGCCATCGGTAATGGAAATCAGGTTAGTAGGGATATAGGATGAAAGATTTTGCTCTTCCGTTTCAATAATTGGCAAGGCTGTAAGTGATCCGCCGCCAAACTCCCGGCGTAAATGGGTGGAACGTTCCAACAATCGGGAATGAATATAAAAAATATCTCCAGGGTAGGCTTCGCGGCCGGGAGGGCGTTCCAGAAGAAGTGATAATTCGCGGTAGCTGCGGGCATGGCGGGTGAGGTCATCATAGACAATGAGAACATCACGTCCCTGCTCCATAAAATATTCGCCGATGGCGGTGGCCGCATAGGGGGTAATAAACTGGAGCCCGGGACCATCCTCGCCCCCGGCTACAAGAACCAGGGTATAATCAAAGGCCCCGTTTTCCTGTAATTCATGGAGTACTCTGGCTGTGGCCGATTCGCGTTGACCAATTGCAGTATAGATACAGATTACGTCTTTGCCGTGCTGGTTGCAAATGGCATCCAGAGCGATGGCGGTTTTGCCGGTCTGCCGGTCGCCAAGGATCAGTTCCCGCTGGCCTTTGCCGATTGGGATCATGGTGTCTATCACTTTAATGCCCGTTTCCAAGGGAGTGATTACCGGATCCCGTTTCATAATGGCTGGAGCCGGATGTTCAACCGGCCGTCGTTGATCGCCGTCAAGCGGCCCTCTGTTATCAAGCGGCACCCCGGCGGCCGTAAATACTCGGCCAATGAGAGAAGAACCAACTTCCACGTCAACCACCCGTTTCAGCCCTTTCACCTCCATCCCGGCCCGTACCCCTATGGCCTGGCCAAAGAGGATGATTCCTGTGGTTTCAGCCCCTATGGAGGCGACCATGCCCAGGGTTCCATCCGCACATTGGACAAGTTCTTCAAAGCCGATAGAGGCCAGACCGGAAGCTCGGGCAATGGGACCGGTCACTGAAAGTATTCGCCCCACGTCCTCAACCTGGATTTTCGGGCTAAAGGAAGAGATGGCCTGGTTAAAGGCCTGCTGATTTTTGTGCAATGATTTTTCCAGCATCAGGAGAGAAACCTCTCTAGTTCATTCTGAAAATCATTAATATACTGGTGTACATTCCACTCCATTTTATGGTCGTTGGAGGAAACCCGAATCCCGGCTATGAGGGTCGGTTCGAGCTGGAAGCAGATCTCCGGCTGGCTGGCAAGACGTCGCCACAAGGTCTCCCTGATCGCATCCTGCGAGCTCCTCGTTATGGGGAAAGCTGTAAAAACCTGCAATTTGTCAGGATTTTGCTGTTGCCGAAAAAAATCCGCTTCACTATCGTGTTTTGTGATCAAAGCACAAAAACGCGAGATCATATTCTCTTCAAAGTCGGCATCGGCCAAGTTACGAAAAGCACTTTGTGCCAAGCGCTGAAACTGTTGAGCAACCTGGACACCGGCTTGCTTTAAAAAGAGAGATTTTTCGTCGGATAATTCATTTTGCCAGCTAACATAGGCCGTTTCAGCCTCAGCCTCAACCTTCTGAAAAAGTTTTTTTCGCAAATTGTCGGCATCCAGGCGGGCTTGGAGCAGCTCCTCTTTTCCACGATTCCGGGTTGCTTCCTGCAAGGCGAGATACTGTTTTTTTTCTTTTTCCGCCGCTTCTGCCAAGGTTGCAGCCTCCTCCAACTTATCTTGGATCTTTTGTTGCCGCTTGTTCATGGCCGTCAGAACCGGCTGGTAAAGAAATTTTTTCAGGAGCCAGACCAAAATTAAAAAATTGACAATCTGGGCGGCTACCGTAAACCAGTTAACACTCATCCGGCTCCCTGTGCAATAACGTAGTTCCAGAAGGGGTTGGCAAAGATCAGGATCATGGAGATGACAAAGGCATAGATCGCGGTAGACTCGATCATGGCCATGGAGACGAACAAGGTTCGGGTAATGGTGGCTGTATGATCCGGCTGTTGAGCCATGGCATGCAGGGCTGCGGCTGCGGCCAATCCTTCACCAATGGCGGAACCGACGGCTCCAATGCCAATACAGAGCCCGGCTCCCAAGGCTGATGCCATACCGATCAAAGCAATTTCCGTCATTTTATTCCTCCTTCATTCACTAGTTTTTCAAGTTTGTAGTTGATCAAAAACATCCTTCATCCTTCATCCTTTTTTTCCACTTCCATTGCCGAAGCAATATAGACCAGGGCCAACAAAGCAAAAATATAGGCCTGAATAACTCCGGTTAAGAGACTTAAAGCCTGCATGATCACCGGCACAAAAAGCGGTGTGATAATCAAGAGTACGATGCCGATCACGGTTCCACTCATAACATTACCATAGAGTCTTACGGCCAAAGCAAAGGTCCTGGATATTTCACCAAGGATATTAAAAGGCAACATCAGGATTGTGGGCCTGATATATTCGCCGAGATAATTGCTTACAGTTCTGGTTGTCAGACCGTAAGCCGGTACGGCGACAAAAACCAGGAGGGCAAAGGCGCAGGTGGTCGATAGGGAACCGGTCGGCGGTTGGAAAAATGGCACCAGGCCCAGGATGTTGGAAACCAGGATGAAGAGAAACAGGGTTCCTACCAGTGGTAAAAAGTGGTGGGCCGAACGATGGGTTATCTCTTCGATATGATCCACCATGCCCTGTACCATAACCTCTAACAGATTCTGCCCGGCTGAAATGGTGGTGGAGCAACTCAGACGCCGGGTAATCCACCAGCTTCCCCCGGTCATGAGTATTATAATGAGCCAAGTGAATAGCAGGGTGGCATTAATCTGCCCCCAGCCCCAATCGAACAGGATATAGAGATCCGGTGAATATTTCATAATATCTGCAAGGGCTCTGGTCGAATTTGTTTTACGGAGAGAAAACGGACGATGGTAAATCCTGTCGCCAAGGCCAGTAAACGCCGCCAGTCGCCGGCCCCAAGAAACCAGAAAGCGGTTACCGCCAAGGTGGTGCGCACCAAAAAACTTACTCCCAGCCAAAGACCCCAGCGTTTTTTTTCAGTCAGTTTGTTTAAGGTTAGCCACAACCCGCCAAAATAGAGTGCGCCAATGATTGTCCCGGCAACACATTGTATAATTAACTGGATTGGTATGCTCATCACTTTTTTTCTCCTTTCCTGGTAATCCAGCGCCAGGCTACCAGGCATCCGCTTGCCATCCCGATTAAGAGGCCGGTAAGTGTCCAGGATATCGGGCCATTGTGTAAATTGTCGAGCCAGCGCCCCAAGATGGTGCCCAGTACTGAGGGAATGGCGATAGTCCAGCCCACAGTACCGAACATCCCGAGACCAAAGAACAACGAGCCATGTTTTTCCTGGGCTGCCTTTAGACGCTGGTCGACTTTATGGTGAATAATCTCAGGCAGATGTTCCTGGTGTTTTTTCGGCATCTGCTTTTACTCCTTTCCCAACTCGGCAAAACGACGGATAACGCCATATTCCAGGCCCAACAAGGCACTGCGTGCCTTTTTTTCCATATCGTCAATTTCTTTGAATTTCTCTTTTACGACTTGGTGTAATCGGGTTAGATCCTCACCCTCAATCGCGTTACGACATGAAATCCGTACCGCTGAACCAATTTTTACCAAGGTGCCGTGATCCACGGCAAAAATATGTTCCTGGTTTCCGGTAGTCAGTTGCATAATTCCCGGTACCAGCACCGAGACATAATCAATATGGGCCGGCAACAGGGTGAAATGTCCCTCCAGACCTTCGGCTCTGAGCTTTTCGACATCGTTGTGCTGACAGTATATTTTATGGGGCAGGACCAGGGTAACCTCCATCATGCTTTCCCGACCTCATCAATTGACCCGATCATATAAAGATTTTTTTCTGGAACCTGGAGGAACTCACCGTCTAAGATGCGCTGACAACCATCCAGGGTATCACTCAGCTTGACCATGCGACCTTTTTTGCCGGTAAAGCGGGAGGTGGTAAAAAAGGGCTGGGTGAGAAAACGTTCAAGACGGCGGGCAATGGCTACGGTTTGTCGATCGCTTTCCGAGAGCTCCTCGAGGCCGAGCATGGCGATAATATCTTTAAGATCCTCATATTCGGCAAAAACCTTTCGCACCTGATGATTGATTCGGTAATGGCTCTCTGAAACGATCTCCGGGGTCAGCATATTGGAAGAGGAGACCAGAGGATCCATAGCTGGGTAGAGGCCCTGGCTGGCCCGCTTCCGCGACAGCACCACCGAGGCGGAAAGATGAGAAAAGGTATGAGAAGCGGCCGGGTCGGTGAAGTCATCGGCTGGAACATAGACGGCCTGTACCGAGGTAATGGAACCCTGCTTAGTCGAGCATATGCGCTCTTCAAGCTCCGCCAGCTCGGTGGCCAGGGTCGGCTGATAGCCGACATGGGAGGGGATATATCCCATCAGACCGGAAACTTCGCTGCCGGCCTGAATAAAACGGAAAATATTATCAACTAAGAGCAACACATCATTTTTTTGTGCGTCACGAAAATACTCGGCCAGGGTCAGGGCCGCGTGACCGACCTTAAAACGGGCCCCGGAGGGCTCATTCATCTGGGCAAAGACCATGACCGTCTTGTCCAATACCCCGGCCGCAGCCATTTCCCGGTAGAGCTCTTCCGCTTCCCGGCAGCGCTCGCCAATACCGCAAAAGAGACTCACACCCTCTTGACGACCCGCAATATTATTGATAAGTTCAGTAATAATAACGGTTTTCCCCACTCCTGCGCCACCGAACATCCCAGCTTTGCCACCCTTTTCCAGAGGTGCCATGAGATCAATAATTTTTATCCCGGTTTCAATAATTTCCGGGGTCACGGTGCGTTGACTAAGTGGTGGCGGGGTGGCGTAGATAGGGTGGTGCGCAATGTCCTCCAGAGCATCTCCGTTGTCAATGATCTCGCCAAAGACATTGAGCATCCGACCAAGTAATGTCGGGCCCACCGGTATCGAGAGAGGTTCCCCGTTGCTGGATACCGGTTGCTCACGTTTTAAACCGGCAACCGGAGTCAGGGCGATGGCTCTAACCATGCTCTCCGAGAGATGACCGGCGACCTCCAGAATTATGGTATCCTTATCCTCGTCTTTGAACTCAATCAGGAGAATGGCCTGCATGGGGGGCAGGGGCGGCGTAAAGGCGACATCGACAATCGAGCCGTTTACAGCAATAACCTTTCCCTGATATTTTACCGGCTCAGTAACTATCATGATTTAGGAACTCCTTAGAACAGAGATGTAAAATATCGACCAAGGTAAGATCTCCGATTAAGTGCTCATGATTATCCAAAACGGGTATCTCTTTAATATTTGCCGAAAGCATACGTTCAAGTACCGGTTCAATGCTTTCATAAAGGTGGGCGGTAATAACTGGTCGATCGATGAAATCTGCGGCCGTCTCCGAGGTCGCCATGCTTATCAGGTGCAGGTTATCTACGGCCTTGTCACTGTGGTGAAAGAGAAGGTGTTTAGCCATGTGGCCTAAGGAGATGACACCGATAAGCTGCTGGTCGTGTTCCACCACATAGATCTGGCGGGTATGCTCCGCCCCGGCAAAAGCGTCGATAATTTCGGTCAACCCGGCCTCAGGGAAGACTGTAGCAATTTGACGTTTTCCTACGACGTCGACAATTTCAGCAATCGTGGAGGAGAGGTCTAGGTGTTGCGTCATCATCATTCTCCCTTGATTTCCCCCGCTTTTATCAGGGCGTATCTAGCTGCCAGCGGACCGATAATCTCAAAAATAATCGAGGTGGCGGTGATGATCGATAGTATCTGAATCCCCAGCGTCTCAGCTCCCGGGATATGATTAAGTTCTTGTTTGACCAGCAGGGCCAGGCCAATGGCAACTCCAGCCTGAGACAAGATGCCAAAGCCGAGATAGCGGCGAATTTTTTCTTCCATTTTATAGCAATAGGCTCCAAACCAGGCACCAATAAATTTCCCGCACACCCTGGCAATGATATAAACCAAACCTGTTATTCCCAAATTCGGCAGGAGGGTTAGATCAAGGTGTAACCCAGCCAAACCGAAAAAAAGGACAAAAATCAGCCCCATCACTTGTTGAAGCGGCGCCCTGGTGTCTCTGGTAATGTATGCCTTACTTACATTGACAAAAAGAAAACCCACCATCATGCAGACCAGGATAGGGGAGAGATGCCAACGTTCAGCCAGTCCTGTACCGGTTAATATGGCCCAGAAAATGATGATCAGCCGGTTAGTGGCATGAGCGGTTTTGCGAATGACCAGAGAAAAAAACCCGCCAATCAAAGCGCCTAATACAATACTTAAGCCGATTTCACGTAACGGTTGCCAAAGTCCTCTAAATATAACGAACGAAGCGGAATCTGAAGAGGCCAAAAGGAGTACTTTGACTGCCGCCATGGCAAAGCCAAAGATAATAACGGCAAACCCATCATCAAAACCAACCACAGTATAAAGGGCTTTGGTTAATGTCCCTTTGGCATTATATTCCTGGATAACGGCCACAGTTCCGGCCGGTGCACTGGCCGGGGCCATTGCACCAAAAAGAAGAGCTAAGGAAAGATTCCGGGTTAAAAGATAAATTCCAGCCGCAACTAACGCAAATGCTATCAGTGATTCCGCCAGAATAATAACGACAATTCCTCTTCCCAATTTTTTTAATGAGGCAAGCTGCAGTTCCGAACCAATTATAAAGGCGATGCAACCCAGTGAAATAGAGGTTACGAACTCAAGTTGATGGAGTTGGGTCTCGCTCAAGATATTCAGAATTGACGGCCCCAACAAGACCCCGGCAGCCAGATAGCCGATCAGAGCCGGCAGTTTCAGACAACGGGCCAGTTGGCCGCAGAAATAACCGCAAAAAAGCAGGAGGCCGAGGCCGGTGATAGAAGATAGGTGAATATCGGACAGCATGTTTTCCTTATTTATGAAACTTTCCGGCGTAACTCTTCCAACTCTTCCAGTAAATCCAGGGCCAGAGCAGCACCTGCAAGATTGACCTGGAGGTCACGGATCAGACGCTGGGCGGTCTGTACCCGATGAATTTCCCGCAAGCCGAAGCGCCACAGGCTGGGGGAGGAGCCTGTCGGCACAATTATACCTTCATCAATCATCTCCTGGATTAGTTCCGTACTCTGGTTACAGAGATCACTTAATTCCTGGAGCGTGTAACTGGTATTTTCATCAAGCAGGATTGAGGTATGAATAGATATTTGATTTTTCATTTCAGTATCCTTTCAGGGACTGGCGGGGGTTTATCGGCATGGTTTCAGCCATATTCCGATAAACCTCTTTTTCCTTATCAGTTTTCGCTTCCGGGATAACTATTTGCAGGGTGACAATCTGATCACCGCTATGGCTGGCGCTGCAGAGACCGCGACCTTTTAAACGCAATTTCCTGTCACTTTGGGAGCCTGCAGGAATATTTAATTTTACGGTTCCGCTCAAGGTGGGACACTCAACCGTTGCGCCCAAGGCAGCCTCCCAGGGGGTAACCGGCAGAGTCAGGTGAATATTGCGTTTGTCAGCTCTGAAAAGAGAATTTTTCTCGAACGAGATTTCCAGATAAAGATCTCCATGGGCAGAGCCTCCAAGGCCCGGCATACCTTGGCCCTGGAGTCTTATTTTTTGGCCTTCAGTTACCCCTTTTGGGATGGTCACCGTGATGGAATGATGGCGGTTGATCAACTGTCCCTGGTCATTTATTTCCGGTTTAGTCAGGGTAAATGTTTTCTTGACGCCATGCCATGCCTCTACCAGAGTGATGATGATGCGGGCATGTTGATCTTCGCCTTTGCTTGAAAATGTCTCGGTGCGGCCCTGTCGAAACTGTCCGGAGCCAAAGAGTTGTGAGAAAAAGTCACTGAAATCGGTCGGTTTCGCTCCGCCGGTTCCAGCACCGGAAAACTCAAATCCGGCATCCCAGTTCGGCGGCGGCTGAAAGTCCTGTCCCGACTGCCAATTACTGCCGAATTTATCGTAAGCTGCCCGTTTTTCGGGATCACTTAAGACCTCATAGGCTTCACCCACTTCCTTAAATTTTTCTTCTGCATCATGATCCTTACTGACATCAGGATGAAATTTACGAGCCAGTTTTCGGTAGGCTCGTTTAATCTCATCCTGCGGTGCATCTCGTGCAATTCCAAGAATTTTGTAGTAATCTCTATATTCCATAAGCAACTCTTTTATATTTATCTTGGTAACCTTACGGTAAACACAGAGCCTTTGCCGGGAGTACTCTCTGCCGTAACTCGTCCTCCATGCTGGCGGACTATGGATTTGACCGACGCCAGGCCAAGACCATGGCCGCTTTTTTCGTTTTTTGACTTCCCTCGATAAAAAGCATCGAAAATGTAAGGTAGATCTTCAGAATCAATACCTTTACCCTGATCTTGAAAAAGAATAACAATCTCGCGATCCGTTTCCCAGGCGTTAATGATGATTTGACCTTTCCGGGGGGAATATTTGAGGGCATTATCTAATAGGTTTGTTAACGCGCGACTGAGGTATTCAGCATCCGCATTAATAGGGGTCTGTACTTGACAATCACACTGCAAATCAATCCCCTGCGCTTTTACTCTCTGGTGATGACTTTCAATGATTTGCTTAAGTATGTCGGCGAGATCAATATCGTCCCGCTTCAGGTTGAGATGGTTGCTATCCAGGCGTGAATGTTCGAGAAATTCATGAATCAGAGATTCCAGTTTATGTTCGGCATCATCCATCGCCTGGAGGTATTTCCGGATTTTGTTATTTCCCTTGCAGGTTGGCTCTTTCTGAAGGCGTTTGGTAAAACCTCCGATGATAACCATCGGTGATTTCATGTCATGCGCGACCATAGAGATAAAATTCTCTTTTTCCCGTTCCATCTCTTTAAATCTTGAGATATCCTCGATTATCTCCAGATAACCAATAAAGTTGCCGTCGGCATCTTCGATGGCTGTAGTGCCTATACGCACCGGCACTTTTTCTCCTTGATGATTAGTCAACTCCGCCTCCAGGCCGGTTGCCGATTCCTGATATTCTCGCACTGTTTTCAACGGGCATTCATTTTTACACTTGTTGCTGCGTAATACCTCACTGCATAACCGTCCCACCGCTGTACTAGCCGGGAAACCGGTCATCTCTTCCGCTTTCCGGTTAAAAGAAGTGATTTTAAAATTAAAATCCATGGTTACTATAGCCAGAGGCATGCTGTCTAAAATATAGCGGCGAAAGTGCTGTGACTTGTCAGGCATTTATCCCCCCAAGGTTTTCTTGAATTATTGAATCATCGAGATCTGGTGCGTTAAGCACGTGTATAGCTTTGCCCGTTTTACTCTCGCATCATCTTTACTCCGCACTTAGGACAATCCATCTGGTTACATGGCTACCCAACTGAATGGGCTACTTTATAGCCACACTTCGGGCAGATACACTGCCCACCCGGGCCTGCAGCCAGGGGGCGCCTGCCGCCACCACCTTTTCTAATAAGGCCATCGGATAGCGGTCCCACTCCGTCTCCTGTTGGCATAACGAATCTCCTATAATAGGATCTGTAGTTCATATTATAAGATATATAATATAGTATAAGCCGGTGTAGAATAATGTCAAATTTTTCTTTTCTAGCTGATCTTATTTTACCCTCCTGATTACAACAAAAGCACCTTTCCCAAAGTCATCCTGTCATCCAGAATGGTTTTCGGCAATTCTCAGGCAATCTAGGTTTTTTTCAAGTTTCTGAGCCACAACTAACGACATAGGCCGCCGCCTCCTTTTAATTTCCACTTTGGGGTTGCAATATCTCCAGAATCAATCCCTGAATCAGGGCTCCGACTAACAGATAGAACGACAGAACAAGCGTAAAGGTCAGGCCGAAATAGTCAATCATTATCGGCAAAAGGGGGATTTTTATGGTTCTGGAGGCAAAAAAGACGACAATGAATGCGTCCTTCATACCATGACTGCGTAAATCTTCAAGCAAGGGGTACCAGATATACATCGGCCCATGGCTGATTACCCCGGCTGCCAGAGCCCAAAACCAACCCTTGCTACCACTCTCCTCTCCTAGGTGTCTGGCGATTTGTTTGGCCTGTAAAAAAAAGTTGAGCAGGGAGGTTAGCAGTATAACCATGAACAAAATGGGGACAATCTTCACCAAGGTTTTGCCACTCTTTTGCAGTGCCAGCTGAGCGGCTTGACTGTTGCCGATAAAAAGCAGACCATAAAGTATAAGGACGATGAGCAAGAGATATTTACCTCGAAGAACAAAGGGTTTATCCCCATTTTTAAAGGGTTTGTCCTGTTCCTTCATGTTAACACCTGGACGGTAAGGGTGGTCAGCGTTGCAATCAGCATGGTAAAGACTAAGGCCAGGATATTTCGATATAGGGTAAAACGACCGCCAAACACCTCCACTTCTGCCGGCAGCTGGGTTACTCCCAAGGTAACCCAGGAGATGACAAAAGCACTCACTGCATAGAGCGAGATTCCTTGTTTGAGAAGTTCTCCGCCCAACAGATAGCTGACCACCGGATTGCCGGGGGCGGTGGCACCGGCCAGGGTGCCGATCAGGGTGTCGATAACACCATTGCCTTTAAAAAGAGCCGCGAGCATCTTCGGCGTTACCAGAACCTGAAAGAGACCGACCAAGCCGATGATTCCTAACAGGAGAGGGCTCAAGGTCAGGAATGAAAGAGCGCTTTTTTGCAAAACTTTGCGAAAAGTCGGCCTCAGTGGTGATCGTTTATTTTGTTCCTTGTCCATGATTGTTTCTCTAATTGTTTTTTTATTGTAGTCAATTAAAACCGAACAACAGACCTGATTGATAAAAAATAAAGCTGGCCAGCCAGGCAATAGCAAGGCCGGAAACCAGGCTGATAAGGGTAATCCTGAGGGATCGTGATTCCGACCAAATGGCGGCAATGGTGGCCACACATGGGGTGTAAAGCAGGCAGAAGATCATAAAACTGATGCTCTGCATCTGGGTGATATGGCTGCTCATCAGTCCGGCCAGGTCGGTCCCGCCATAGATAACAGCCAGGCTTCCAACAACGATCTCCTTGGCAATAAAACCAAAAATCAAGGCTATGGTTTCCTGCCAGCCAATTCCCAGCGGTTGAAAAACCGGTGCAAGTATCTGTCCCAGTTGTCCGGCCCAGGTTGCGGCACTGGCTGGTGGAACATTTGTGGGCATGTGGATAAGCAACCAGACAATTAATACCCCGGCTATGATCAGCGGAGCTGCCCGGGAGAGAAAATCTTTCATTTCATACCAGCTTCGCAGACCGACACTGCGCAGGGTCGGAAATCGATAGGGAGGTATCTCCATGATAAAAGGTTCCGGTGTACCGCCGATATGAAAAAGTTTGAGCACAAAACCGGAAAGGATAACAGCAACAAAACTGCAGCCATAGAGGGATAAAATAATCCATGGTGCAATTGCCGAAGTAAAAAATATGGCTGTAAGAAAGACAAAGATCTGTAATCGGGCTGTACAGAGAGTAAAGGGAATAAGGAGCATGGTAAGAATGCGACTATAGCTGTTACTCATGACTCGGGTTCCCATTACAGCGGGAACATTGCAGCCATAGCCAAGCAGAATAGAGATAAAGGCTTTGCCATCCAGGCCGAGTCGATGCATGAGTCTATCCATAAGAAATGCCACCCGGGCCATGTAGCCGCTGTCTTCAATCAGGGACATGAAGAAAAAAAAGAGGGCAATTATAGGGAGAAAGGAGGTGACCACTGCTATCCCTTGCCAGATACCGTCAAAAAGAAAACTCTGCAACCCGGCGGGTAGAGAGAGAACCATGAATTGACTGAAAAGCCAACTTCCGGCTCTGTCAAAAGCCACGGAAAGGATCTCCTGCAGCGGAGCTCCCAGACCATAGACTCCTTGAAAAAGCAGGAACATAAGCATAATAAAGATGGGCAGTCCAAAGAAACGGTGGAGAAAAATGTGGTCCAGTCGACTGTTTAGCTTATCCTCAATGATCGGCTGCTCACCGAGAACCTCCATGGCAAGTCCCCGGGCAGCGTTAAAACGGCAACCGGCACAAACTACAGGGAAGCTTGTCTGAAGGGATTGTTTTAGGCGGCGCTGCCATTTTTTGGTTAGTGCTGCCACCTTTTCATTGCTTGTCCACTGGTTCTGGTTCTCTGCTTCCAGCATCCGCATGGCAAGAAAGGTATGATCAAGGCGAGTATCAATACTTGACTTACCAATGGCTTCGGTGATTTGGAAAAAGGCCTTTTCCAGAAGTGGGGGACAGGATATATGAGGAATTCTTGTTTTTTCAGGATGTTTAATGATTTCGTAAAGAGCCTCTTTAAGATCAGGTAAACCCTCACCGGTTTTTGCTGATAATTCTATAACCGGTACCCCAAGATGCAGGGCCAGGGCCTTAAGGTCAAGTGTTATTCCCCGCCGTCTGGTTTCATCTATCATATTTACGGCTACTACCATGGGTAGAGCGCTGGCGGCCATCTGCAGGGTTAATCCCAGTCCTCTTTGCAAATTACCAGCATCAAGCACATTCAGAATAATATTGGGTGGTGAGTTGAGTAAATAATCGCGCACCACCTGTTCCTCTTCGGTAACCGGAGAGAGGGCATAAGTCCCGGGCAGATCAATCAGGGTGACGATATATTCCCCTAGAGAAAAGATGCCGCTTTTTTGCTCAACAGAGACTCCCGGCCAGTTACCCGTGGACTGGCTGGAGCCGGTGAGAAGATTAAAAAGAGTGGTCTTTCCTGAATTTGGAATGGAAGCCAGGGCAATAGTGACCGGTTCAGCTGTTGGATTCATGGTTGATCACCTCGACAATGATCTTTTTTGCTTCACCCTGACCAAGGGAAACCTGTCTGTCCGTATCAACAAGGCGGATCTGTATGGGTCTAACCCCAGCTTCTCTGATCTGGATGAGGCCTTCTTCCTGGAGCCCCGCAGCTGCCATACGCTGCTGAAAAGTCTTACCTCCCCGTAGATCACGGATCATATAGGTCCGTCCTTTCGCCACCAGCTCAGAGATAAGGGGCATGGCTACCGGCTCACAGTTCATGGCTGCAACCTCCTGCTGGCGCAGGGCAAAGCTCTGGCCCTGACCGTCGTTTACCTCAATGGTGCCGCCAAGGGGCGCAACCCGGATAATTCGCAGGTGAGTGCCTGGTAAAATTCCCATCTGGGCCAATCGCTGGGCGGTTTTATCATCAGATCCCAAAGAGCGGATAATGCATTCACTCTGGGCCAGCAAGGCAGACACCGGTATGTGTTGAGCACTGGTCATATATTCTCCTGTTATTCTTTTTGTTTTTATTGAAGGGTGTTGCAATGCAGTCAAATTTCAAATTGACAAAGCATTCTGCAACCATAAAACAGACCAGCATAACAACTGTGAATATACAATGCAGTATAATCCTCCGCAAAAGAATGTCAAATTTATCTTTCGAAAACTGATCTTATTTTACCCCCTTGATTAAAACAAAAGCACCCTTTCCAAAGCCATCCAGAATGGTTTTTGGTAATTCTCCAGCAATAAGAGTCTGTCTGATTTTTTCGATCACAAAGCCCGCTTCTTGGAGATGTTTCAGCACCTCTTGAGTAGAGAAAAAGGTAGCATCTTTGTAAAATTTACTTATTTCTCTTTTACCCGCATATTGTCTGCCAAGTTCGCTTTCTTTGTCTACAAATCCTACAATGATGCACCCACTAGGATTTAATACCCTGAACGCCTCTCTGAAAGACTTGATGACATCATCAACAAAACAGATGGTTGTTACCATCAGTACAAAATCAAATCTGCCATCAGAAAAAGGCAACTCTTCCGCTACGCCGGGATAAACGTTGATGCCCTGCATTCTAGCTTTGATTGCCATCTTTTCTGATGGCTCAACTCCGATTTTTATTCCAAGTGGTGCTGCGAATTTGCCGGAGCCGACACCCACTTCCACACCTTTTGCTCCAGGCGGAGGAATAAGCTGGCGGATTGCTTCCAATTCAGCTTCATACAGATCAATGTTTTTCTTGAACCATTCGTCATATGCATCGCTGTGTTTTTCAAATGGCTCTATTTTTGGCATACGATACTCCACGATGGCCATGTCGGTGGAGCTTCACTTTTATATTCCATGAAATAGTCTCCCTTCAACAGAATGGTTCGTACCAATTTACTGCTGACGACCTTTTTTTATTTTTAAGTTAGTTGGCTACGTACCCAGCTGATGATAGTTGTACTGTTAATTGCTCCAGATTGACGAGATTTCTCAATGCCGCCGACAAAGATAATCATGGTTGGGATGGAACGGATACCAAACTGCCCTCCGAGATTCTGCTGGGATTCGGTATCTACCTTTGCCAGCCGCACATGGGGTTCGAGCTGACCTGCGGCTTCGACAAAGGCCGGTGCCATCATTTTACATGGTCCGCACCAAGGCGCCCAGAAATCAACGAGTAGAGGAATATCATTACGGGTGAGGTGTTTTTTGAAATTGCTTTCGGTTAATTCTACAGGCTGACCGGTAAAAAGGGGTTGAGCGCACTTTCCGCATTGCGGGTTATCGGCAAGTCGCGAGACAAGAATCCGATTGACGACCCCACAGTGAGGACAAACCAAGTGTTTTAGATCATTCATTTTACCATCCTCCAAGATAGCCGATCAGCCCCAAGACCAGGCCGACAGCAAAGTTGATAAGTTTTATTTTTAGAAAGTCATTTCGGGATTCAGCCAGCAGGGGCAGCATACCATGACCATCCTGTACTACGGAACTGGCTAGAAAAATGCTTAAAGGGATCGTGCCTTCGGCATAAAGGGTAAGAAAGATCAGGTGTGTGGTCCAGATTCAGGAATGAGTCCCACCAGGCAGGCCACCAGCAGCACAATAAACTGTTTTTTCTGCAGCCATACCTCAAGCTGGAGGTGATTCAGTAGTAAGTGCATTAACAACAGGGTGCCGAATGTCCAGAGAAACACCCTCGGTACATGGTTTCTGACCACATGTTTCCAGAGGTGCTCCTCCAGAAAATGATCCGGTACGGTGGAGACGATAAACAGGGCAGTGGAGGAAACAATAACCAGGGTAACTCGTATCCAGTTCCATATTGACGGCCCCAATTCCTCAGTAATGATCTTAAAAAGAAATAATGATAAGGATAAACAGAGAATCCCACGGGATGAAGAACAATGACGCCATTGCTCCTTGAGCTCTCCCCAGGGGAAACAGTGACAACTCTCCTCCTCATGGAGGTCAAATTCATGGTTGCAGGCAACAAGTTTGTCCATTTTTTTAGAAAACAACATATCGGTTGAAAAGCCTGCAACAAGACCGATAAAAAACAGGCTCATGAAAACCAGAGGCGCTTGTTTTGGAATTAGTGACAGCATGATAAATGACTCGTCACCACTGGTGGCAAGCCATCTGCCGCATTTTTGAAGGTCATGGCCCGGGCCAGGCGCACACATTTCTAAATTGTAACATCAGAGGCCATCCGCATACCACCCAGGGCCGGATCAGCCGCCGTATTATCGACCACCAGTACGGCTTTTAAATCAAGGTCGGGCTGATA
>JANTGZ010000016.1 GCA_024762675.1 Thermodesulfobacteriota bacterium
AGAGGGGTGTCCGCCAGACGTGACATCTCGATGATGACTACCGAAAGATCGATGCCGGCACCATAAAAAGAGAGCAGAGCCAGGGCGGCAATCACCACGAACAGGGGACTGCCAAGCAGGGCCAGCGCAAAAATCATGAATTTCATCAGGTTTATCCGGAGATCGATTTTGAGGAGCTGCCTGGCGGCAGTAGCAGCCCAACACCATGATCATAAAACTTAGCTGAAAAGCGCGCCGCCATCAAGGCAAAAGCGAATGGAAATATGAGATTCAAGGCCCAAACAGGAATTCCAACAAGCTCACGCCCGCTATCAAAGGCGATCTCGTTTTTGACAAATAAGAAGGCGGCCCAGGTGAGAAAACCGCAGACCACTGCGGCAAAGAGATTAAGGAGTAAATTGAGCCATAGACTTCCTCGACCCGGCAATAGATGAGAAAAAATATCGATCGTTATATGTTTGCCATATCTGGTTGCCAAAGCTGCCCCGAGCATACCAACCCAGAGGACAAGGTAACGTAACAGGGGGTCAACCCAAACCAAACCACTGTCAAAAAGGGTGCGCATGAAGATCTGGAGAGAGGCAAGAAAAATCATAGCCAGCAACAAAAGGGAGATAAAAATCTCTTCCATCTGGTTGAGTCGGTGACCAAGACTTTTCAGTATTTCCAAGACAGACACCGCTTACTTAAGCTTACGGTAGGCTTTGAGAATTTTCATCATTTCGTTATAGATTTCAGCGGAAAAATAGTTCCCGACACTTTTCTTGACAGCCTGGTCGCGGAATTCGGCCAGAGTTGCATTTGCGGCAGGATCCGCCGGAATCACAGAAATTCCGTTGGTCTTTAGCGTCTCCAGTGCCTCGAGATTAGTACGTCTCGTATCATCTTTGAGTTTTCCGGAAAAATATTTTCCGGCCGCTTTCCTGATAATATCAATATGGCCCTCGGGCAACCGGTCAAATGCTTTCTTGTCTATGACCAGAGCGCCATAGGCATAACCAAAGGGAAGATCGGTAATATATTTTATCTTGGTGAACCACTGCAGAACAATAGATCCGTAATAGCTGTTAAAAACTGTATTGACCATACCAGTCTGCAGAGAGACCAGAACATCCGGCAAAGAGAGTGGAATCGGAGAGATCCCCACCGCTTTCACAAAAGCAAGGTTGACCGGATCTCCTTCCGGGGCCCAGCTTTTACTATGCCTGAGATCCTCAAGGGTAGAGATCGGGATTGTCGACATCGTATAGATGAAACCAACTTCAGACATCGCGATGAGAACCATACCCTTTTCAGCAAAAGCTTCATTCTGGCGCTCCATCAGTTTTTCCAGGACTTCATCAACCTCTTCGTAGGATTGGAAAAGGTAGGGAATACCCATTACCCGAAAATCGGGTACGATCTCTCCGATACCGGTCATTGTAAAACCGGCACCCTGCAACTGGCCGATCTTCATTTTACGAAACATCGCCCGATCATCACCCATGACACCACCGGCATAGACTTTAAAACCGACTTCACCGCCGCTCTTTTCCTTAACCTCCTGAGCAAACTGATCAAACCGCTGAGCCCAAATACTGCCTGCAGGAGCCAGGCTGGCCATTTTAAAGAGATATTTCGGCCGCTTGGCATCAGCCTCACCGACCACCACAGAAAAATTTAAGATCAGTACGAAAAACAGAAACAGGAGACCGAAACTATAACTTTCTTTCCACAATCGCATACTTTAAAATCCTTTAAAAAATATCGTCGATCAGCTCTAATAGTTCAGCGGCTTTTTTTTGAGCCAGACGGTTAGCGGTTACCATCTCGTTTTCGACCAGCGGTCGCGAAAGTATTTCCTTGAGAAGATCTTCAAAGAGCTCTCGATTAAAAGTTTGCCGGGCATAAGTATCCGCAAAAGCAACTTGGGCCGGCCAGTATTGGCGCTGGCTCAAAACCAGAGATCTCTCAAAATGACGACGGCCGACCTCCGGCTTACCACCCAGCATCGGCGACAGGGAGCAATAAATACTCCCCAAAACAAGATGGGCCGAACCGAAATAAGTAGACTCATCAAGCTCAACCACCCTCAACATAATCTCTTCGACTTTCGGCAGGTCAACCAAAGCCGCCGGACTGCCTCCCTGCATTTTAATCCACAAGGCCCAAGCCTGTCCCCCCCAAAAAAGATCTGCCGCATCAGCTTTGCCAAATGATGACAAGGACTGCTTAAAAACGGCCAAAGGCTGTTTGACATTCTCCTTAAATTCCCGATTTAAGCTGAGCAGTTGAAAACCATAACGCCGAGCTTTTTCACTGGCAAGGCGAGCTCTCTCAAGCTTACCGGTTTCATCTAACAAAATGGCATATGCACTGAAGGCCCGGGTTCCAGCCCTGAGCAGTTCCGGATTTTCAGGATCTGAAGTGATAAACCCATTGATCATCAAAAGCAACGTCGGACTGCCGTCGACAAGAAGCTCAATATCGGTCTCCTGTTCCAGCGAAAGAGTCAAAGGTTCAAGCAGAGGCTCGACCATTAAAGAGGCACAACCTCCTAAGCCAACAAGCAAAAAGAGGAGGCCCAACTTGAAAATAATGACTTTTACAAACCTTCTTTTATTCATAGGAACAGTTGAAAAATATCTTTGCTACCCCTCTAATGCGGGAATGATCCCCGCAACCCAGTTCGGGCCTTTTGGGCCCGCAAATAAGTAACTCTTATCAGAACATTTTCTTGTCAGAAAACAAGAAAATAACCTGTAAGGTACTAATCAGACTCTGCTAAATCAGAGGGGTAGCTGACTGTTATGAAAAGAGCAAATCTTCTAGAAATTCCAGAATTCGTCGATCTCCGCATCGCTGAAATCCCATACGGCATCATGGGGCGGCACGCTTTCATCAACAAAGAATTCAGGCAGACGGTCGTGGGCGTTGGTAAAGCCGGCGGCCTGATTAAAGGCGCGTTCGGTTTTCAGGACCGACATACCCAGAGCCGTCACATCATCACCAGTCAAAGAGATGCCGTAACGAGCATTGAGCATATCAACTACCGCCGGCAGGGCGGTAGCGTCATCGAGAACCGCAAATGCAACAAAGATACAGAGTCCGGTACTGTCAACCGCAGCCGTCGCAATCTGGAGATTACGAGAGAGTTCGACCTGGCCCTCTTTCTGTAAAGGATCGACAAAGCCGCCACTTTTAAGAATATTGGTAGCTACCGTATAACCCGCAGTATGGTCAGCGCCCATGGTCGAAGTACAATAGGTAATACCAATCCCCTTAACCGAACGGGGGTCATAAGCCGGAATCGCCTGATCTTTGACTACCGGCACTCGGGTTAAACCATAGATTTTACCAGTAACCGCCGCCCCGGAACCGATAATACGACCCAGCGGACTCCCATCTTTAATCTCCTGGAGAAGTTTGAGGAATCCCGGCCCGTCACCAAACTCGATAACCCCAGCCTCCATCGCCACCCCGATAGTAACCGCGACCTCTATTGAATCGACGCCAATATCATCCATAATACTGTCAGCCTGGGCCAAGATATCGAGATCGTCAATACAGCAATGGGCTCCCATAGCCCAGATCGACTCATATTCGAAACCGGAGGTCACATAATTCCCCTCCTTGTCAACAAAGACCTGGGAACACTGCATGACACAACCGGCATGGCAGCCATGTTTGGCCTTGCCACCCCGAGCTTCAATCAGCTCAGCCATCTTTTCACCGCTGATCATCTCATGCTGATCAAATTGACCACTGCGAAAATTTTTCGACGGCAACCCCCCGACCTCATTAACAATATTGATCAAGACGTTGGTCCCATAAGCACCCAAGGCGGAACCACAAACCGGATGATCGATCAAAGCTTTGGCAAAAGTTTTGGCCGCCCCTTTGAACTTCTCTTCATCTACCAGGGCAACACTTTTAGGAGCATCAGAGGCATCAATAGAGATATATTTGACCCCTTTTGAACCCATTACCGCGCCCAAACCGCCACGACCCAGACTACGGAATTTACTATCCGGATCTTTAACCGAGATATTGGCCGCAAGCTGACAACGCTCACCCGCCTGACCGATACTTAAAAGACCGCAATCTTTCTGACCGGCCTTTTCCAAAGCTTCGACTACGTCAAAGTTTCCGGCTCCAACAAGCTCATTTTCCGCGGTAATCTCAACCCCTGCAGAGGTAACCTTCAATGCGTAAAATTGACACTCAGCCGGCACGCCCTCAATGATCAGGGCCTTAATCCCCATACGGGCCAGAAGTTGGGCGGCGGTACCACCGGAGTTACTCTCCTTGATCGTTCCGGTCAAGGGACTTTTAGCCCCGGCCGAGAGCCGGCCGGAATTAGCAGCCCGGGTTCCGGAGAGTAGCCCGGGAGCAAAAACCAGTTTATTATACTTACCCAAAGGATGACAGGTCGGAGGCACTTCAGCACCTACAATCGCCGAGGTCAAAGCCCGCCCGCCAAGACCCTGCAAGGCCGCCGGAACATCTTCAATCTTGACACTCAGATCACCCATGTTGATACGAAAAATTTTCTCAGCCATGATCTCTCCTCCTTTGTTAATGTTCAATTTCACGTTACAGCTTAATACCGCGCCAATCTACAACCCCCAACTCAGTCGAGACAAATGCAATAACACGTTGGCAACTTGACACAGGATTATACTACAGTCAAGATGAATTTTAACTTATTGATTTACCAGTCAAGAAACTGCGACAAAGACCGCTAACAACTATAGTGAAAGGGTCTTAAAAACAGAAAAAAATGCTACACAAAATATTGGGAATCACCCTTTAATTTTCGACAATGGGTGCCCCACTTTCATTGACATATTTTACCGGCGAATATTTTTCATTCATTTTTTAATTCAAAATATTGTTCAGCCACCTCAGTCCCCCAACAGACGCCTCTTTGTTGCTTAATAAGCTTAAAGCCCACCTTTTCATAAAGGTGCCTTGCCACATCAAGTCCTTCGAAGGTAAAAAGATATGTCTTTTTGTAGCCTTTACTCTTACAAAAATCGATGGCTAGACTGATAAGCTTACCACCAACTCCTTTGCCCCGCAAAGCCTCAGATATTATGAACCATCTTAGATGAGCGCCTTCAGTCTCAGCCTGAATACCATCAATAACAATTGAACCTTCAACCCGGCCATTCACTGTGACAAGCCAAACTCCATCACTATTTTTATCATATCGCTGAAGAAACTCCGAAAGTTCAGTGGCGACCTTTGCCTCAAAATAGAGCCCAAATTTCCAATGATCATAGTAGTAGGTACTGTGGAGTTCAACAATCCTACCGATTGAACCAGGTATATATCCACTTTCTATCTTAAATTCCGGCACAATATTCATGGTTAATTATCGCTTGCAAAGACCAAATCTGCAATACAGGTTAAAAGAGGTGCTGCTATTCAAATATTTTTTCATCTACGGCATCATATTCCGCCGCATCACATTCAAGATCTCGACTGGCACCGGTTGATTTTATTTCCCAATACTCTTTGTACCATTCAGTGGCAATGATTAGTGACATAACCTCATTAGTTCCGGTCCAGATAGAAGCAAGTCTTAAGTCCCTGAAAATTCTCTCAACCGGATAGATATTAGTATATCCAATTCCTCCCATGACTTGCATTGCATTGTGCGCAGCTTTTTGACATGATTCCGTGACGAATTTTTTTGACTCAGAAACCATTCTGCGTACTCTTCTGGGGTCAATGCCGGCATCTACAGCCTTTGCTGTCACATGGATCATCGCCCTTGCCGCATCCAGCAGGGTTACAGCCTCTGCAATCTGAAAGCTTACTCCCTGGAAACCGGCAATGGGCCGGCCAAAAGCCTTGCGCCTGGATGTATATCCCGTAGCAACATCGACAGCCGGTCTGGCTGCGCCAATGGTCATAGCAGCTGTGCCAAGACGTTCCGGAATCATCATGGTTTTAAAAATATCAACCCCCTGGTTAAGGGTTCCGAGGAGATTTTTTTTGGGCACTTTTACATCCTTGAACACCAGCCGGCTGGCACCGCCGCCCCGGCATCCCATGAGTCCATAAAGATATTCGCTGTTCACCCCATCACTTCGGTCAACAATAAAACATGAAATTCCCTTGTGAGGCTCCGCAAGGGGATCTGTTCGGGCATAGACAAGGAAAAAATCAGCCCCTTCTCCTCCCACAATAAAACGTTTTTGACCATTTATAAGATAATACTCCCCTTTATCCTCAGCCGTTGTCGTAGTTCCAAAAAAATCCGACCCACCTCTTGGTTCAGTAAGACATTCAGCCGCAAAAACATCCCCCCTCAGCAGGGGTTTCACATACTGTTCTTTTTGTTCATCATTACCATGGAGAACTACGGCATCGCAAACCAGTTCAGCTCCAACCCCGAAAGTGCAGGCAAAGATATACCCCAGAACGCCCACTTCCTCCATGACCATGCAGGTGGAGAGCCAGTCCATACCTCTGCCACCCCATTTTTCCGGATACCTGCATCCCATGAGATTCCGCCTGCCCGCTTCCTTAAGAAATTCCGTGGGGAATTTGATTTTGTCTTCATCCATATCCAGAATCATCTTTCGAGGAATCGATTTTACAAAATCTCGGGCTTCATCACGCAACTTCAACTGATTTTCATTCAATAGATAATCAAACATATAGCCTCCATGCAAATATTTCAGCTACTGATACATCGTTCATATTCATCCCAACACAACTCTTACATATATTCAAAACGTTTACGATAACGAATAATCTGATAGATAAAGAAAGGACCACCCAACAGGGAAGTCAAAACCCCCACTTTAAGGTCAACCGGAATAACCAGACGGACACAAAGGTCGGCATAAACCAGAAAAACCGCCCCTAAAAGTCCGGCCAGTGGAATCAGGCGACGATTGTCGGGGCCGATGATCGCCCGAACCATATGAGGGGCAACCAGGCCGACAAAACCGACAACACCGGCTACTGCAATCGCTCCACCGGTCATCATTGAAGCGGCAAAAAGAAGAACATTGCGGGCTCGGTTGACCTCAACCCCAAGATTAGCGGCACCCTCTTCACCGAGCATCAGAACATTTAGATCTCGCACATGACAGGAGATTAAAGCCAACGAAGCCATCGCCGTCAGCGCCACAATCTCAACGTGCATCCAGTTACGGTTATTGAGATCGCCCATCAACCAGGTAACAATAACGCGACCGACATCAAATTCTCTGGTACTCAAGGTTATAACAAAAGAGGTCACTGCACCAAGAATTAGATTTAAAGCGATACCGGCAAGGAGCAACGTCGCAATTGAGGTGCGGCCTGCACTGGTGGCAATTATATAGACGGTAATCAGAGTAACAAGAGCACCGCTTACGGCCATAATCGGCAGAGCCGCCGAAAAAATAGTCGACAAGCCCAGATAAATAGCTAAAACCGCCCCTAATGCTGCACCGGAGCTGATCCCGATAACCCCGGGACTGGCCATCGGGTTTTTGAAAATCCCCTGCATCACGGCCCCGGCGACCGCCAGTGAGAAACCGACCAGGGCTGCCGCCAAAACCCTGGGCAGGCGCCCATCCCAGACAATCGCAATCTCCACCGAAGATGGAATTACTAAAGTCCGCAAGCCGCATTTTGCGAGAATAATTTCCGCAACCCTACTGCTCTCAAGAGCCCAGGAGCCATGGGTCAATGAGAGGATCACTCCGCCCAGAAGCAAGAGAATCAGCAAAAACGCCAGACCAATGGTTGCCATCCGCGAACGTTTAGAACTCATTTGGGTAAACGATACCTGCCAAAAGGTTGGCTCCAAGCAAAAGAAATTGCGAATTTATACGTAGATAGAGACCGGGGATTGCCAGAATCCGGTCATCTTTGACAGCTCGGGAATGGCGCAACAATGGGTCAACTACAAGACTTTGCTCAAGATCACTCTCTAAGGGAACAATTATTATCCCAGGATCCCATTTCAGCAAGGTCTCGTGATCGACCTGTTTCCACGATTTAATTCCCTGCTCAGCCCCGACATTTACAGCCCCGATGAGCTCACACAGCGAGGTAAAATTTGAGGCTACACCGGGAATATAGCCGCCGAGATCATAGTAGAGCAGGCGCAACGGTCTCTTCGGCTTTGGCAAAGTAGCCTGCAAGAGAGCCCTTTTTTTGGCGATAATATAAAGTAAAGCCTCGGCATTACCTCTCTCTCCTATAATTTGACCTAAAACTTTTATCTCTTCAATAACCGAATTAAGTGAATCTTGAGATCCGAGATCAAAGGTTGGAATACCGGCCCGGTGAAGTCTCTGCTTAAAAATGGCGTCGGAAAAAGCAACGGTAAAGACCAGGTCGGGTTGGGCGGCAATAACCAGTTCACTCTCTTTGTAACTAAAAATTCGCCCACTTTTCGCTACTTCATCAGCAATCATCGAAAATCGAGAGTCGGCCGCCACCTCATTAAACATAAGCAAGCGCTGACGCGGGCAGATAGCCCAGAGAATTTCACTAACCCCGACTGAATGCGGGATTATCCGAAACGGAGCCCTAACCAGGTCGACAGTTCTCGTCTCAATTTGAAAATTATCGCTACGATAGTCATATACACGGTGTAAAAAACTTACCTGACGGGGCCATTTCTCTTCAACCTTAGAATCACCTCTAACTAGACTGAGGTCTTTGAACAATTGCTCCATCGGCAAAGGGGTGGGCGGCATCACCCACTCCGAACCGGCCCCCATAACGGCGACTGAAGAGAGGCCAAACAAAAGAAAAATGGTTGTAAAAGCCGTAAACTTCACCATCTATTTCCAATCCTATATTTCCTGAACCATAAAACTCTTGAGTTGCTTTTTTTCTTGTAACTTTATCTCTTTGTGGCGAAAAAACTAAACCGGCAAACTCTGAAATTCAAGAAAATCATCGGTTTTTGCGAGTCCGACCCGAAAAACCTCTTCCAGGGCGGCTGTCGTAAATGCTTTGTCAGAAGGCCCGTAAAAGTAGATCTCACCATCTTCGAGTATCGTGATAGTATCACAAAAACGCCGCGCCTGATTGAGATCATGTACCGAGGTCAAAATGGTTTTGCCCTGGTTTTTAAGTTCCAACAACAACTCCATAATCGCCAGCGAGTTACCGATATCAAGACTCGCTGTCGGCTCATCAAGCAGGATTAGCGCGGCTTCGGTCGCCAGGGCCCGGGCTATAAGAACCAATTGTGCTTCTCCACCGGAGATTTCGGTCAGCGATCGTTCTCTTAAATGTGAGGTATTGGTAGCTTGCAGAGCCCGTTCAACAACCTCCCGATCTTTATTACTCAAAGTTTGGAAACGTTTTAAGTGGGGGTAACGCCCCATCAAGACCAGATCATAAACACTTATGGGGAAATTAACCTTGGGGTTCTGCGGTACCAGGCTGACCAGAGAACTCAAACGACGACGCTCCATGGTTATACAATCCCGACCCAAAAACTTCACCTGCCCCTCCTGCGGAGAATAGATGCGGCAGATGTTTTTCAACAAAGTAGTTTTACCGGAACCGTTTGGACCGACCAGACCATGTATCTTGGCGACCCCATAACTTACAGAGATATCCCGCAAGGTCGGCCGCCCACCAAAAGAGAAAGAGAGATGTTTAATTTCCAGCATGGTTTAAAATGGGTTTTGACGAAGATCTTTAAAATTGCGATAATAGGCGACAGGCAAAATAAATTTGGCACACACCACAAGACCCAGCCCGATCTGGGCTTTGATGAGTCGTGGAATCCGGCATACCGAAGAGATCGTAGACTCAAGGTGATCGATGAATCCGGAGGTATAGTTACTACTGATCACCGAGATCCCGGGATAGGCATACTTAACGGCAACCCCAAACCGCCGCAACTTTGAACTCATTCTCTGCCATCGTAAACTTGGTGTAGAGAACCACGCCCTCCATCATGTTCTTGCCGATGGTATAGAGAATGTTGCCAAGTTCACCAAAATGATAGAGCGGAACATTAACCAGGGCCTGAATATAGAGCCTTATTTTCCCGGCCAGCTTCGGTACCCGGAAATCATTTAACGGCTCTCTGCTGTTATTGCTCATCAGCTATATGGCGTTGATTTTCTGCACCAGGCGACGGTCTCGGCGGCGGTATCTTGAGGCAACATGACTATATTGCCAATTGCGTATCCGGCCCGCACCCGAACTCTGGTAACCACAAGATTGTTCTTACGAAGTCGTCAGCCCTTTGGTCACCAGGATATCCCCAAGCATCAGATATTGAAGATCACAACCATAAAACATATTAAGAGCATCAGTCGGTGAGCAGATCATCGGTTCACCCCGGCGGTTTAAAGATGTGTTGAGAACCACCGGAACCCCACGTAGCTTCTCGAGCTCTTCAAGCAGGGCATAGTAACGGGGGTTGGTTTCGCGCTCAACAATCTGAGCCCGGGCCGTACCATCCTCATGGACGACCTCGGGAATCCGCTTTTTCCAACTCTCGGCCACCGTAAAGGCGAAGGTCATATAGGGAGCGGGATGGTCAGTCTGCAGGATTTCAGAGGCCACTCGATCGAGCATACTCGGACAAAATGGCCGCCAGCGCTCACGATATTTAATCTGGGCATTGATCGTATCCGCGACTCCCGAATGGCTCGGGTCACCCAGGATACTACGGTTACCCAGGGCCCGAGGACCAAACTCCATACGCCCCTGAAACCAGGCTAAAGGATGACCCTCGGCCAGGATCCGAGCTCCGGCTTCAGGCACATTTTCAACCTTTTGCCAAAGCGGTTTTTCAGGATGTTCAAGACAGGCACTAACACACTCTTCAGTCGAGTAGGAGGGACCAAGATAGACATGCTTAAGCTTTTTTACGGTTTCGCCCTTCTCCCGGGCCACAAACGAAGCCGCACCGATCGCAGTACCGGCATCGCTTGCTGCCGGTTGGACAAAGAGTTCATTAACCTCAGGCAACTCCATAAGACGTTGGTTGAGTTTAACATTTAAGGCCACCCCGCCGGCAAAACAGAGTCGGCCGGTCTCCTCCAGGATATCACCGAGATAGGTTTTTACCAGAGCCAGCGAAGTCTCTTCGAGCAATTTCTGGATAGCTGCGGCATAGTCAATATAGGGATCATCAATCTCATCACCCTCGCGTTTGGGTCCTAGCCAGTCAATCAGTTTAGGGCTGAAATAGTAGCCCTGCTGCTGATCCTTGTAGCGCCTTAAGCCGACAACATTAACAAGCTCGGTATTGACCTTGAGATCATGACCATCACAGGATAGAAGACGGGAGAAATCATACTTATCGGGATTCCCATAAGGAGCCATGCCCATCACCTTAAACTCTCCGTCGAGCATCTCAAAACCGAGAAACTGGGTCATGGCACCATAGACGCCACCTAAAGAGTCGGGGTCATAAAACTCCTTGATCTTATGAATAACACCATTCTCTCCATAGCCAAAAAAGGTGGTCGCATATTCGCCCTTTCCATCGATTCCCAAGATCGCACATTTACCTTCAAAACCACTGAAATGATAGGCGCTGCTGGCATGCGCAAGATGGTGCTCGACGGGAACAAACGGGGAGCGCTGAGGATCGATCCCGAGATCCGCCATGAGTTGCAAAATTCCCTGCCGGTTGCGACGAAAATGGCGGTTGCCATTAAAAAGCGCATCTAAAGCCCGATCCGGCGCATACCAGTAGCGTTTGGCAAAATGGAGACGACCAGGATGAGTAAACAAGCCGATTTCGGCAAAAGGAAAAGCGACATAATCGACCTGATGTGGCTTAACACCGGCAAAATCGAGACAGAAGCGGGCGGCATGGTAAGGCCACTTGTTTTTGGCGTGCTTATCGCGTAGAAAACGCTCCTCTTCAGCCGCTGCGACAAGTTCACCATCGATCAAAAGAGCGGCGGAAGGGTCGTGGGTTAATGATCCCGAAAGACCTAAAATTATCATCTAAAAATCCTCTCTTGATCATTTTACGTTAAATTAATTGGAACAATATAATCACCACGGCATTCGTAAATCTTCCACTATCTTTTGGAAGTCACGTTCAAGTTCAGGCTCTCCCTGCCAGTTCGCAAGCAGACGGCGATGGTCACGTTCTACGGCTTTCTTAAACCCCGATCCGGGCCGGGGCCAGTAGTGCATGGCATCGAGATCCAGAAGATAAAGCCGGCCATCATCACCGCAGAGAAAATTAGTCGCTTTGAAATCACCGTGACTTAAACCCAAATCGAGCAGTCGCTGCAAGAGAGTGGCAAACTGCTGCAACCAGACTTTCAGGTCGGAAGCGTCAAGATCGGATCTTCGCAAAAAATCGAAGGCGTTGCTCCCGGCGACATACTCACAAATAAAATAAGCGGTAGAACGAAGCCTGCAAAAACGTTTCTCCAACATGGCCACCGGCTTCGGTGTTGCAATCCCCCACCAGCTCAAGCGCTGGGCGTTTTGCCAGGAGACCTGAGCCCGGCTGGGACGCCAGCAGCGGCGCAGGGCATGGCTGAAGCTCTTTATATTGTAACGTTTCACAACCAGGCTTACGCCCTCAAGGTCGAGTTTGACCACCGTAGAACTGTTACCGGCTTTGAGAATTTCACCGTCAGCCATAAAATGATCAGGCCGGGTCAACAGATCATCAAGAACCGAGCTTTGATAGCACCGATCCAGAAGAGTATAAAAACGGTTTTCATTGTAACAGGCAAAGGCTGTACAACTACGCAAAGATTTGGCAACATAGCCGGCCGCCTTTTTCCGCCGGTGACCGTCGATCTGACATTTAATAAACTTAGCCTCATCGACCTCGACCGACCAGCCCCGGCTCTGACAATAACTCTGCCATAAAAAGTCCAGATGCTGATCTATTCCAGGATAAGACTCGGCCAGAAACAGAGCAATATTGGCTCGACTTTTCTCTCTTTCAAGTTCAAAACCGATACCTGAACTATCAACCGCATCTCCATCAATGGTAAAAACTCGACCGTCACTGAAAAGAAAATTACTCCAGTGAATATCACTCTGTAACAAACCGGCCCGATGATGAGCAGCAATTGTTTCTATAACAACCTTAAGCAACTTTTGTCGCTCACGGTCATCCTGATGGGCAAACCAGAGGCTAAACAGTGTTGGCGCCGGCTGTAACTCAGCAAAAATAATAATCGGCAAAGAACCTGAAAAAAGACTCTCGGCAAAAAGCAGTTCCGGTGTCAAAACTCCGGCAGACTCAAGCGCTTTGACCCCTGCAAGCTCCCGCCTCCAGTGCCGGCCGGCTTTAAGGGGGTCAAGAAAGAGTTTCACGACAACCCGTCTCCCACCCCAACGGGCCGCACAAACCATCCTTTTACCGGGAATCAGGCGCAAAAGCCTTTGGCAGACAAGGGTCTTAACAGCGGCCTCTTCTTCCTTCGGCAAAGAGATGGAAAAAGGCAGTTTCAGATTATATTGGGCCCGGCGCAAAGCGTCGATTGAGGCCGACCAGCCATTCTCAATCATAATCGAATATACTAAATTAAGCCGAGCAAATAGGCAACAAAAAACGCCGTCCCGCTTTTTTTCTTTACAGGACCTAAAGGCTGCAATATAGTAAATCTATGGAATCTAACAAAAAGCAACTTCTCAACCTGCAAAAAGAGCTTTTCGCCAGTGAAGAAGCCGGTCTAGAAGGGGCCAAAACAGATGCTGGAGAAATAACCGGTCAATCTTTTTAAGGAAGATAATGAAGCATAAAGCCGGCCTGATAACCACCTACCTCTTCAGTATGAGTCTTATTATCATACTCTTTTTTCTACTGATCGGCTATCTACTGATCAATGATGAGTTTAAAAAATTCCGTAAGGAGAGTGCAGAGACCAGAGTCCGTGCTATCGAATCACAAAAAGCATTGATCAAGAATGAAGTTGAGAGGATTGTTGATTATATCAACTATAAAAAATCGTTGGCTGAAGCGAGGTTAAGACAAGAGGTCAAGAGTAGAGCCCGAGAAGCCCACCAGATTGCGAGCTTTATCTATGAACAAAACAGTGACAAACCTTTAGATGAAATCAAAACCCTGATCCATGACGCCCTCTACGCAGTCTCCTGGGATCACGGAAGAGGTTACTACTTCGCTGAAGATATGGATGGTACGGAGTTGGTCAACCGCAACAATCCCGACCTTGAGGGGGTCAACATCTTCAACCTGCAAGACAGTAATGGAACCTACATAGTTCGCGAAATTATAGCCATGGCCCGCTCTGAGAAGGGGGAAGGTTTCTGCTCTTACTACTGGAACAAACCAGGTCAGCCTGGAGTTCTGGTACCAAAAATCTCCTATGTAAAATATTTTCAGCCTCTTGACTGGGTCATCGGCACCGGGAAGTATCTTGAAGATGAAGAAAAAACTATAAAAGGGGAGCTCCTGGCCCATATCAAAAAACTCAACAACACAACTTTCACCTTCCTCTCAGTCGGCACTTTACAGGGCCGCAATCTAATGGATACGACTGACTGGAACCCGACCTTACCGGCACCTGACAAGCCGGATAATCTCTCCATTAAAAAACTTATCAATAATGCGCGCTCAGGTGGTGGCTTTATCACTGACACCCGGCCTGCGGCAGAGGACCTGCCAAGTGTAACCAAAATCAGTTACAGCCAGGCCATTGCCGACTGGCAGTGGTATGTTGGAGCTGTAACCGACCTGCAAGATATTGAAGAATCAATCGGACTCAACCAACTGGCACTAAAAGAAGGAGCCAGAAAAAAAATTATCCAAATCGCCCTGGCTCTCCTCTTTCTCCTGATCTGCTCCTATATTATCGCCCGCTTGCTGGCCAACAAAATCAAAAAGAACATTACTCTTTTTGGTGATTTTTTTCATACTGCGGCGACCCGGTCGACAAAACTCAACGAAGAGGAGATCTCTTTCGTAGAATTTAACAAATTGGCGATCTCCGCCAACGCTATGATCGAGGAGCGCCTTAATGTCAAGCAGGCTCTCAAAGAGAGTGAAAACCGTTTTTTCAAGGTTATTGAAAGCGCCCATATCCCCATGGCCATAACCAGAGAGGATGGCCAAATTGAATTTTTGAACCTGAAATTTATCAAAACATTCGGCTACACCTTAGAAGACATCCCCAATTTTGACAGATGGAGTGAGCAGGCCTTCCCGGACATCACCTACAGAAACGACGCCCATAACGCCTGGTTTAAAGAGCTTAAAAAACAGGCTTCGGGCAAACCCTTCAAAAGCGACATCTGGAATGTCACCTGCAAGGATGGCTCGGTTCGGGAGATCAAATTTAATTTCACTCCAGCTGGCCGGCACGGCCTCGTCAGCTTCCATGATTATACTGAGGAGAATCGGATAGCCAGAGAAAAAGCCGCTCTCGAAAAAGAGCTCTACCAGGCCCAGAAGATGAAAGCCATCGGCCTCCTGGCCGGGGGAGTTGCTCACGATCTCAACAACATCCTCTCCGGCATCATCACCTACCCTGAACTGCTGCTCATGCGCCTGCCGCCTGACAGCAACCTGCGACAACCCTTAACAACCATACTTAAATCAGGTCAACGGGCCGCTGATATAGTCAGCGACCTGCTGACTTTCGCCCGTGGTGCGGCCGGTAAAAAAGAGAGTACCGACCTCCATAAAATTATCAATGAGTACCTGAACTCTCCCGAACATCAAAAGACCATGCGGGAAAAACCCAAACTTACCCTGACTACCAATTTTGCCGAAAACCTGCCGAACGTCTCCGGCTCACCGATACAGATACGAAAATGTCTTATGAACCTCATCATCAACAGCGCTGAAGAGATTGCTGAAAATGGTAAAATATGGATTTCGACCCGAAGCTTAAACTCCGATGACCCTCACATCAGTAAACTCAATCTTGAGCCCGGTGAATACATAAATCTAAGCGTTAAAGACAACGGTTCAGGGATTCCCGAAAGTGACATAGAACATATTTTCGAACCATTCTACAGTAAAAAAATCATGGGCAAAAGCGGCAGCGGACTGGGTTTGGCCGTTGTTTGGAGCACCATGCATGAGAATGGCGGCCGAGTCACAGTTCACAGCGACAATGAAGGCAGTACCTTCGACCTCTATTTTCCAGCGACCAGAGAAGAAGAAAAACCCCGTCCGGGAAAAGTTCCACTGCTTAAAATCAAGGGGAAACAGGAAAAAATTCTCGTCGTCGACGATGAGATCCTGCAACTCGAAGTCGCCCGCCATATCCTTGAGGAACTCAATTACCAAGTAGAAACCGTTCTCTCAGGAGAAGCGGCCATCAAGTGGCTGCAAGAACAAACCGCCGAATTGATAATCCTAGATATGGTCATGGACCCCGGCATCAATGGTCGGGAGACCTTTTCCCGAATCAGGGATCTTTGGCCACAACAGAAGACAATCATCGTCAGCGGTTTTTCCGAAAATGAGGATATTGAGAAAACCCTGAAAAATGGGGCAGGGGCCTTCGTCAAAAAACCCTACTCCATCGAAGACCTGGGCCTCGCCGTTAAACGGGAGCTTACAGAAAAAGGAGAAAAACCATGAAAGAGTTACTGATTCGGGCCGAACGCTGTCTCGGCTGCCGCAGTTGCGAGTTAGCTTGCGCGGTTGAACACTCAACCGGCAAGAGCCTGCTTTCGGCTATCAATGAGGACCCCCGACCACAATACCGAGTTCATGTTACCAGTGACGGCAACAGTTCTCTACCCCTGCAGTGTCGCAACTGCGAAGATGCTCCCTGCCTAACTGCCTGCCTGACCGGAGCCCTGCACCAGGATGCAAGGGGAATTGTTCTATGCAACAGCGATCTCTGTATCGGTTGCTGGATGTGTCTTATGGTCTGCCCCTTCGGCATAATCAGTCAAAACAACCATGAACGGCGCATCGTCAAATGCGACCGCTGCCCGGATTTAGAAATTCCGGCCTGTGTCACGGCCTGCCCAAGTGGGGCTCTGATCTACCGTGAAATCGATCAGGAGAGCCGGGAAAAACGCCTGGATGTATTGCATCAACTACTAAACTCGACTCTATAGACAGGAGAAAACACCATGAAAATCAGTGAAAAAGTTAAATCCCAAAGTGTCGATCCGGCGAGCCGGGAGATCTTGCAACTGGCGGCTGATCAGGATATCGAGACAGTCTGGAACCGTCTCGAAAAGCAGCAGCCGCAATGCGGTTTCGGTGAACTTGGACTCTGCTGTCGCATCTGTGCCATGGGCCCCTGCCGGATCGACCCTTTCGGTGAAGGGGCGCAGAAAGGGGCCTGCGGAGCGACTGCCGATACGATTGTCGCCCGTCACCTGATCCGCATGATCGCCGCCGGGGCTGCAGCCCACTCCGATCATGGAAGACGCCCGGCTCTTCTTTTAAAAGAGATCGCCGAGGGTCACAATCAGGACTATACAATTATTGATCCAAAAAAACTTAAGGCGATCGCAGGCAGACTTGGCCTGAGCACTGAAAACCGTGACATTAAAGAGCTCGCCTTAGAAGTTGCGACGATCGCCTTAAATGATTTTGGTAAACAGGATGAGAAGACCCTGGCTTTTGTCAAAGCCTATACCCCGAAAAAACGGCTTGAACGCTGGCAGAAGATCGCTGATAATTTAAGTGCCTTAAGCTCTAAAACCATCGGTATCCTGCCGCGCGGTATCGACCGTGAGATTGTCGATATCATGCACCGCACCCATTTCGGCGTCGACCACGGCCCCTTATCACTGATTGCCCAAGGCGTCAGGGCTTCACTTGGAGATGGTTGGGGCGGTTCCCTGATCGCAACAGAGCTTCAGGATGTAATTTTCGGCACCCCGAAAATCAAGGAAGCTAACGCCAATCTCGGCGTTCTCGATAAGGAGCAGGTCAACATAGTTGTCCACGGCCACGAACCGGTTCTTTCGGAAAAAATCGTCGAGATTGCCGCCGGCGAAAAAATGCAGAAACTAGCCCGGGCTCAAGGAGCCAAAGGCGTCAACGTTGTCGGTATGTGCTGCACCGGCAACGAGATCCTGATGCGTCACGGCGTCCCCATCGCCGGCAATGAACTGCAACAGGAACTCGCTATCATTACGGGTGCTGTTGAGCTTATGAGTGTCGATGTGCAATGTATCTTCCCGGCCCTGGCCGAACTGAGCCAATGTTTCCACACCCACTTTGTCGCCACCAGCGACCAGGCCGCATTTCCCGGCTCTATCCATATCCAGTTTGAAGAGGATAAAGCCAATTTTTGTGCTGAGAAAATCGTCACCATGGCGATCGAAAACTTCACCAGCCGCAAGCCCGAAAGAGTTCAAATTCCGGCCGTCACCAATCAGGCGATGGTCGGCTTTTCGGTCGAGGCGATTATTGAAGCTTTAGGCGGTACCCCCGAGCCCTTACTCGATGCAATCAAGAGCGGTGCCATCAAAGGGGTCGTCGGCATTGTCGGCTGCAACAATCCCAAGGTAACCCATGATTTTTACCATATTGAACTTGCCAAAGCTCTGATTGCCAGAGATATTCTGGTTATCGGCAGCGGTTGCTGGGCGATTGCGGCGGCCAAAGCCGGTCTCATGCAGATTGAAACCGCTAAAGATGCCGGACCGGGCTTGCAGCAAGTCTGCAAAGCTTTGAATATTCCACCCTGCCTCCATATGGGATCCTGTGTCGACTGCTCCCGAATGCTGGTTCTAGCCGGCGCTCTGGCCGACACTCTGGGGGTCGATATCGATGATCTCCCTCTGGTTGGCTCTGCCCCTGAGTGGCTGACTGAAAAAGCGGTCTCGATCGGCACCTACTTCGTGGCTTCGGGAGTTTCCGTCCACCTCTGGCCAATGCCGCCGATCGCCGGCGGAGACCAGGTAATGGAGCTCCTCACCGAAACCGCTGAAAAGGTTTTCGGCGGGGCCTTCTTTGTCGAGGAAGATCCTCTCAAAGCCGCCGAAAAAATGGCGGAAATAATTGCTAAAAAACGTCTGGCTCTGGGGCTGGACAGTTAATTTCAACAAAATGGCCAAAACTTTTTTAGCCACGAAAACACACGAAAGATCACAAAAAATTTCGTGCTTTTTCGTGCACTTTCGTGGCCAAAAAGTGAACTCCGGATAAAAGCATGAAAAAACGACATCTGATCATCGGGGCCGGCAATGCCGGTTTAAACGCCGCAATAACAATTGCCCGCCTTAAGCCTGAAGATGAGATCGAAATCATCTCGCACGAGCCCTGGGCACCCTACTGCCGCTGTCTACTGACCTATTTCCTTGAAGGGATAATTACTAAAGAGAAGCTTTTTACCTGGGGAGAAGAGATTATTGCAAAGAACCGTCTCATCTATCGGCAGAATGAGAGGGTCATCAACGTAGACCTGGAGAACCTGATTGTCGAATGTGAAAATGGCCGCCAAGCCGGTGCCGACACTATCCTTATCGCTACCGGAGGTAAGCCGCAAAAACCCGATTTCCCCGGAGCTGAACTGCCCGGCATTTTTACCTTAAGAACCTTTGCCGATGCTCTGGCAATTGAAAAAAGAGTACGGCCCGGCGGTTGTTGGGCCGTGGCTGGGGCCGGCCTGGTAAGCCTGAAAACAATTGCCGCACTACGGCGCCACGGTATCAAAATAGATCTTTTTGCCACTTCCGCAAGAATCCTGTCACAAGTTCTCGACCCTTATGCAGCCCGTCTGGCGGCTACCAAACTGACCGACAACCAGGTTACCATTAATGTCAACGAAGATATCATTAAAGCCACTGCGGCTCCCGACAGTCAGCTAAAGCTTACCACCAGCCACGGCCGGGAACTACTGGTCGACGGGCTGCTTTACGGCAAAGGGGTAAACGCCGCAAGCCCTCTCGGTAGTAGTGACATCAGCCATGACGACTGGGGTGCAGCCCAAAGTAGTGCCCCAAAACCCTGGCAGGAGACCCAAGACGGCATACCGGTAAACTCCCATCTTGAATTTAAAAAAAACCTCTTTGCCGCCGGGGATACAGCCCAGGTTTTTGATCTGGTTCGGGGCGAAAGCAACCGCCTGCCGCTCTGGCCTCTGGCCGGCGAACAGGGTTTAGTCGCCGGTTTCAATATGGCCAATGCCAACCTGAAAGATTCACCTCCAACACGCCTCTATACCGGCGGCATCAGCTGCAACGCTTTCTCGATCTTCGGCCTCGATTTTATCAGTGCCGGCTACCGCGAGGTCCCAACTGATGAAAACGGCTGGCACTCTCTAAAACAAAAAAAAGGCGACTCCTACAGCCGCCTCAACTTTTACCAGAACCAACTAAAAGGTTTTATTCTAAGCGGCTCTGGCATTACCGGCTCCGGAAATATCAGAAAAGCCGGCCCCTTGCTCGCCCGAATGAAACGGGAAGCCCTTAGTAGGCAGTAAAAAACCCTCTTCACTGCTCATTGAAAAATTGCCTTTTTGCCCGATTACTGCGTTAGGCTCAAATTTTAATCCTCAAAATAGTTAATGTATTCCTGTGGTTAAAATCTTTACCTGCCTTGTTCTCAGACAAAAATCCTAATTTTTCAAGACGCCCCCAAATAATAATCTACTTGAATTTGATTGCAGACAATCTTAATCTTAACCCTGCACAAGCTTGGCAATTTAAGACATATTGCCGGCTTTCGCCAACATCTCTTTCAGTTTCTGCAGGGAGAAAGGCTTTTGCATAAACCCTTCCGCCCCGGCATTTAGAGCTTTCTGGGAGGTCCATTCCAGGGCCGAACCACTACAAAGAAAAACTTTCATGGCCGGGCGTAATTTAATCAGCTTCAGATATAACATATCAACGGTGATATCCGGCAGATGCACATCGATCAGAGCAATATCAATTGTTAAATTGTAATCCTCCACCATCCGCAAGGCATCTTTGCCATTGCCGCTCACTAATACGTGGTAGCCCAACGCTTCCAACAAACTCTTCTCCACATCCTGAAGTATCTCTTCGTCTTCTATCAGCAAGACCGTTTTTTTTGGAGCTATTTTATAGATCTCAGAGGACTCCGGAACTTCTAAAGGCAGATAAACCTGAACGGCGGTACCACTACCCGGTTCCGACTCGATGGTTATATAGCCACCATGATTTTTTACAATACCGTAAGCGGCTGCCATACCCAGCCCTCGACCGGCAAACTTGGTCGAATAAAATGGTTCAAAAATCCTTTTAAGGGTCTCATCACCCATACCGCAACCGTTATCTCTTATCGTAAAACAGACGTAAGATCCATATTCTGAACCCGGATGGGTAGAGATAAAGTGTTCACTCAACTCCTGATTGTGACAGGAGATTTCGACCCAACCTCGATCGCCACCTATAGCCTCGATGGCATTGGTAAGTATAGCGTTAAAGACCATCTGCAACTGGCTGCTGTCAGCCATAATTTGATCTTGATTACAACTCAGGTTGGTTACAATTTCAATTTTTTCGTCTACAGAGTAGCCTGTCTCATGTATTACTTTTTCGATAAACTTCCGCAGGCTAAGCTGTTTTACCTGGTACTTCCCGCCACGGGCGTAGGCCAGTAACTGTTTCGTCAGATCTGCCATCCTATAGGCACTATCTTCAACTGCCTGGGCACACTCTTTTATATTATGACCTGCGGGGTCCATTTTTACCAGCTCAATATTTCCTATTACACTAGTCAAAGCGTTATTGAAATCATGGGCGACCCCACCAGCCAGCGTAGCAATAGCTTCCATTTTTCTGGCCTGCATCAATTTATTCTGCAATTTGGCTTTTGCCGCTCCGGATTTTTTCAACTCAGTAATATCTCGATTATTGCCCCTTACGCCCAGATATGTTCCATCTTCAGCGTACACTTTACGACAACCATGGCTTATCCAGCGTTCATCACCAGTTCTGGTGACAAGACGAAATTCCAACGGACTCAATTGACCATCACTTAATTCAAGGTGTTTGTGATCAACAAACACCTGCCGATCATCGGGGTGAATAAGATCCAGAAGAAGCCCGGCATCCTCGTAAAAGTCATTCGCAGTGTAACCGGTTATGCGTTTAACTGAAGGTGAGACGTAGATAAACTTATCATCAGGATCAGTCCAGTACTCCCAGTCATAAGTAAAATCTGCCATTGTGCGAAATTTTTCCTCGCTTTTTCTTAAGGCTTCTTCATCCCGTTTCTTCTCTGTAATGTTATTACCGCACTCCAATGCGCCAATAACTGTACCATCTATATCTTTAACCGGATTTGCAATGACTTTAACGTAGCTGTCCGCCACCCGCCTTTCATAGGTATGAATCTTCCCATCATTCAGTACCTTTTCAACTCCACAGACGCCACAAATCCTCTCTCGGCCTTTCCTCTTGTCATCTCCTGCATATTGTCCCCAAACGTCATAACAGTACCGGCCCTCTACCTCATCGGATTTAAAGCCGATAAGCTTCTCCATCAGGGGATTTATTTTTACTATTCGCATCTCAAGATCGAGATAAGAGATCGAAAACGGAGCATTATTGAAGATTGTTTCGTAATTAAAGAGGGCGGCGGCAAGGGACTCCTGCAACTTTTTTTGTTGCAGCATTTCATCTTCTTGAAGCTTTTCAAGAACTTTCACTCGTTGCAGGAGTTCATCATAAGTCGGATTCTTACCCATCAGTCCATCACCCCATAGGTCGATAAATTTTTATTTTGTCCGGATCTGGTGTGAGATTCTAGGGTTACAATGGAAGGAAAAACAAGCCCTGCCGGCAATGTTTCGTAATGTCGCAGCTAAAAGGTAAGCAAATAAGAGGTGTAAGGATGTACCTGTTCGTCAGGTATCTTGGGTTGATGTAATAATCGAAAAGAACTTGTCTTGGTTAGCTTGAGGTTACCAGATCAGGGAGGCGTGGATCCAACCCTGATCTCCATCTTCATGGGCAATCTTTAGCCAGCGCCCCTGACGTTTAATAACTTTTAGAGGAACCTCCCGATCGACAATAAAGAGAATCCGGTTTTTGGTACCGGGACCCGAGCGGACATTACAGTTCTCCTTAATCGTGATAACCGTTGAAATCTTGTTGAGCAGGGATTTGTAGACCCATCCGCTGTCACCTTCAAAATCTTTGCATTGATACCAGTCGCCTTTTTTCTTAACAATTTGAAAGGGGTGATATTTTGTTACCTGCCAAGCTATTTCGGCTTTTTTATTGGGGGCTGAGCGAACATTGGCAAGCCCGACTTTGACTGCCATACGTTCAGCCGCTTGAGCCGGAACTAACAGAATAAAGGTCAGCAACAACCCCACCATCAGACTCGTTGAAAAAGTTCGGCCTAAAAACCGATTTTGGCTTGCAGAGATCATAACTATTACCATTTTCCGGAAATATATCATTCCATTACAAATTCATTTATTTATGAGGAGCACCCTCATCAAGAGCATACTGCAATCGTTTCTGCAGATCGTAACGTTTGCCGATATTTAAGCAGGACTCACACATCTCGACCATGGCATCGGGCAACAACAGAGAAGCTGTCGAAATAGTCGAAAGGGTCGCTGCAACACTTCTTAAGATAATGTCAAAATCATCCATATTGCGGATGTCATCTTCACCACCAAGCTGCTTATGTATCTGTGCCGCGATCTCGGTCATCTCCCGAGCTGCATTTTTTAAGCGGGTTGTTTTATCCATTTAATAAAGCCTGATGCCTCTGTAAAGGGTCTTAGCCTGCCCCGTTAAACCTTAGATCAGTGATAATTTTCAGCGGCCGGCCAGCAGGGCTTACTGCCAACAGCCGACGCCAACGAATACTAGCCAAGAGCGACGAGAGAGTCAAGCCTTTTTCCAACTTCTTTTTTAGAAATTCACAAGCAGCCTCAAACACCGTTTTTATTAACAATTACCTTGACATCACCTTATAAAATGTGTCAACCCTAAGCTAGATAATATCGCTGCAAGCCTGACATTCTTTGAATCCACCCATTATCAGATACTGAAGTAAATTTATAAAAAAGTACGAAAGAAGAACTTTTTCAATAACTGCAAAATAATTGAAAGCCAACATAAGGAGGAGCAGCATGGCGTACGAAACAGTACTGTATGAACGTCAGGATGGAGTCGGAATTCTTCGTCTAAACCGTCCGGAAAGGATGAATGCGGTAATTGAACAGCTCTATCTCGATATACAGGCTGTCCTGGTAGAAGCTGAAAAGGATGATCAGGTTCGTGCCCTGATTTTGACCGGCTCGGTGCGACCCAAAGGTAACAAACAGGCCTTTTGTGCCGGTGCCGATTTAAAAGAGCATAAAAAAGGGGAGCGTACGCCCTGGCAAAAACGCGAATATATCCTTTTAGCCCATGAAACCACCCGGCTTCTCTATGTCTTTCCTAAACCGGTTATCGTAGCAGTCAACGGGCCGGCCCGCGGAGCCGGTACCGAGATGGCTTTAAACGGTGATTTCCTGCTGATGGCAGATACCGCCTCTATCGCCTTTCCCGAAACCGGGCTCGGCACCTTCGTCGGTGGCGGCGTCACCTCCCACTTGGGTAAACTGATAGGACGTCAAAAAGCCAAAGAGCTGGTCTTTACGGGCCGGGTTCTGGATGGCAAGGCGGCGGTTGAAACTGGACTGGCGCTCAAATCGGTTCCCATTGAAGAACTTTTACCGACAGCTCTTGAACTGGCCGCAACCCTGGCTCAGAAAGCCCCGATCTCGATGAAATTTGCCAAGACCATTCTTAACCAGGCCGAGAGCCTTGATTTACAAACCACATTAATGATTGAGGCGGAGGCAATTTTATCCTGTATGACGACCGAAGATTGGCGTGAAGGAATCGTCGCCTTTGCTGAAAAACGCACACCTAAATACCACGGGAGGTAGATATGCTTAGTGACAAAATTCTCAATGCCAACTCAATCGTCGTCGTCGGGGCCTCCAAGACGGTCACCAAACGCGGCTACCAGGCGATCCGGATTCTTCTCGAAGAGAAATATGAAGGCCGTATCTATGGCGTCAACCCCAAACTCGATAGTGTCCTGGGCGTACCCTGCCACCCCAAGGTATCAGACATCAAAGAACCGGTTGATCTTGCCCTGATCACAACTCCGGCGGCAACGCTGCCAGCAGTTCTTGAAGATTGTGGTAAAAAAGGGGTGGCCGGTGCGGTAATTATCGCCGGCGGATTCGGAGAACTCGGCGCTAAAGGCAAAGAGCTTGAAACCAAGATGGTTGAGACCGCCCGTAAACACAATATCCGCCTGATCGGCCCCAACACCTCAGGCATGATCAATATGCATAAAAACCTTAACCTAGTCGGCTTACGCGATGCTCCAAAAGGCAACATAGCCCTGATTTCGCAAAGCGGTAATATGGCGCTGACCATGATTACCGAAGCCAAAATCAAGAGCCAGGTCGGTTTTTCTTACTATGTCGGGGTCGGTAACGAGTCGGATATCAACTTCCACGAATACCTGGAATTTTTCGAAAATGATCCCAATACCAACGCTATCCTGATGTATGTCGAGGGGATGCGCAACGGCCGCAAGTTTCTCCAGCAGGCCTACCAGACAGCCCGCAAAAAACCGATCATACTTTTAAAAAGCGGCCGTTCAGCTTCCGGCAAACGGTCTGCCGGGTCACATACCGGAGCTCTGGCTGGAATGTCGGAAGTCGCTCGGACCGCTTTTAAAAGAGCCGGCATCATTGTTGTCGAGAAATCAGACGAATTGCTGCCCTGTGCCGAAACTCTGGCCAATCTGCCGCCGATAAAGAACAATAACATTGCCATTCTCGCCGACGGCGGTGGCCATGCCACAATCGGCGCTGATGAGTTGACTGATTTAAAGGTTAACCTACCGGAAATCAGTGACAAAACCAAGGCGAAGCTAAGCGCTATTCTCCCAACAGCAGCCTCGGTCGCCAACCCCATCGATGTCGCCGGTGGTGCCGACGACAACCCTCAAGTACTGGCCCAATGTGCCCGCATTCTGCTTCATGATCCCAATATCGGCGGTGTTTTAGTAGTCGGACTCTTCGGCGGTTACAGTATCCGTTTTTCGGAAAGCCTGGCTTATGCCGAAGAGGATACGGCACACCAACTCGGTAAACTGGTCAAGGAGACCGGCAAACCGATCATCATGCACTCTCTCTACAACTTTGCCAAACCCCACTCACTCGACCTTTTACGCTACTACGGCATTCCGGTCTTTGACTCACTAGAACTGGCCTGTAAATCGATCGGCGTCCTGGCTGAATATGGCGGCTACCTACGAGGCTACAAAAGCAAAGCCAAATTTGTTTTCAGTATGGGCAAAAAAGCCAAAGCCCGGGGCCGGGAAATCATGCATACGGCCCGCGAAGAGGGCCGTACGGCTCTCCTTGAAAATGAAGCCAAGGAATTGGTCAGCCTGCATGGGGGCATGGTCTGTCAGGATTGTCTGGCCCAATCGCCGGAACAGGCAATCGCCATGGCTGCCGGTTTTAATGAAAAAGTGGTCATGAAGATCGTCTCTCCCGACATCCTCCATAAGAGTGATGCCGGTGGCGTCCGCCTGAACCTGCAAAAACCCGATGATATCCGCAACGCCTACATGGAGATTATCGGCAATGCCCGCGAATATAACCCCGATGCCAACATCAAGGGGGTTCTGGTCGCCCCGATGGCCAACGAGGGTCTGGAAATTATTATCGGCACCAAGATCGACGATCAATTCGGACCAGTTATCATGTTCGGCATCGGCGGTATAATGGTTGAAGTTTTGAAGGATGTCGTCTTCCGCGTCCTGCCGATCTCACCCTATTCGGCCCGTGGCATGATCAATGAGATCAAGTCAGTAAAGCTTCTCGAAGGATTCCGGGGCCAGCCGCCGATCGATCGTAAAGCGATTAAACGGCTGCTCCTTACCGTTTCAGAGATCATCGGTTCATACCCCGAGATCCATGAGATGGATTTCAATCCGGTAATTGCCTACGAAGAGGGGCTGAATGTCGTCGATGCCCGGATTATTTTAAAAAAAACCTGATCGGACATAATTAACCGGACACCATTAAAATGTAGAGGGCGCAAGATCTGTGAAAGATCATAAAAACCCGGACTGCACAGATTTTGTGCCCTTTTCAACCTCTGGTCACCAATTAACTGAAGGGTAATGACTTTACTTATTTTTACTGTTGGTCTGGCGGTCGGCCTGCTCTCCACAATTTTTGGCATCGGTGGCGGCATTATCATGGTTCCAGTTTTGACTGCAGTAGCCAACCTCACCCAGGTTGAAGCCATGGCAACTAGTCTTGGCACTATTGCAATCATCTCAATCTGGAATACCTGGCGCTACGACCAAAAAGGGCTGATCACCTGGCGGGTTGTATTCTGGGTCGCCTTAGGTTCCGGCATCTGCGCTGTCCTGGCAGCCCGGATTGCGCCTCTTCTACCGGAAAAGACCCTTGTCGGCATCATGCTCGCAGTCTTGCTGGCCCTGATCTGGAAGACCTTCAAACTGGGCCCGGTAAATGAAAAAAAGAGTGAAACTCAAAGTCACCTGCCGGCATTGGGTATCGGCTCGCTAAGTGGCCTGATCGCCGGTTTTACGGGAATCGGCGGAGGCGTCATCACAACCCCGATGATGCTGACATCAGGACTTGTAAAAAACCGTACTTCGGCCCCCACTTCTAACGCAGTAATGATATTTACGGCATGCGCCGGGGCCCTCGCCTACACCCTCAACGGCGTCCCTGAGTGGCCCAGGTTCGGATTAATTCGGGCTGACTATGCGTTGCTCATGGCCTTTGGCGCTATCATATCCTCGTTTATCGGCATCCGGGTCAACCACCTGATCAAACTCAAATTACGAAAAACCATCCTCGGATTCATCCTGCTCTTTGTCGCCCTGCGCTTATCCTACCAGATCATTCTCTTATAAAGCCGTCAAAGCAATCACGATATAGCAAACCACAAAACAATTTACACTATTTTTAAAAAAACGTTTGACTTATATTTAATGTTATAATAAATAAATTATTACATTTTTACTTTAATCTGCATTTATCCAATTTGAGAAAATAGATGACTTTCAAAAAGTCTATATACCATATCCAGATTGCCGACATGCTTCGGGATATGATTATGACCGGTGATCTTAGAGAGGGAGACAAGATCAACGAAAATGAACTTTGCTCAAGTATCGGGGTAAGTAAAACACCATTACGTGAAGCCTTAAGAGTCTTAAGCGTTGAAGGATTGATCGAACTCGTACCCAATCGTGGAGCCTTTGTTACCCAGCCGGAATTTAACGAAATAAGGGAAATGTTCGACGTAATGGTTCTTCTGGAAGGGTTCTGTGCCCGTACAGCCTGCGAAAAGATGACTCCAGATGACTTTTCCCACCTCGAAAAACTACATGATCGACTCGAACAGAAATTTGAGAAAGAAGATCAGAAAGGTTATATTCAGGTGAACAACCAGTATCACTCGTTTGTTCAGGAACTGGCCGGCAACCGATGTCTCAACCAGATCATCGACGGATTGCGGAAAAGAATTTTGCTCTATCGCTTCCAGTCTTTAAATGCCCAAGGTCGCATGGCAGACTCAATACAGGAGCATCGTGAACTTCTCAAGGTTTTCCGAAAACGTGACCACATAAAAGCAGATGCACTGATGCAACTCCATTTAAAGAAACAGCTAAGTGCCCTTGAAGAGTTGGTAGATAATGCAGAAGCCGCACCCTGAGCATATGACTTTAGAATGTCAGAACAGGTTGAACTTCTTAACAAAAAAAAGAGTGTCAAAAGGGAGGAGAAAAACTGAAAGTGAAGTAAAAAGAGCTGTAAAAGTTTTTTATCAATCAGCTGTCTCTAGAGAGAGACAAAAGGAGAAAAACGATGAGACCTCTTATTAGATTTACTGCAATTGCTACTGTACTAGTGATGGTCTGGGGACTATTTCTGGTTGTTCCGACTTCACAAGCCCGTGAATTGCGTATTTCACATCAATTTTCAGAAGCTGATGCCCGGCATAAACTGGCGCTGGAATTTGCCGGTGAGGTAGAGAAAGCAAGCGCCGGCTCCCTGACCTTTAAGCTTTTCCCATCCCAGGCACTTTTCAAATCAAAATCTCAATATGATGCCATGGCCAAAGGAGCTCTTGACCTTTCTGTTTTTCCCCTGGCTTACGCTTCCGGTAAAATCCCGGAACTCGACATCACCTTAATGCCTTGCATCATCGACAGCGTTGAAGAGGGTATGGCTTGGCGTAATAAGGAGATCGGCAAAAGAATAGAGGCCGTTTGCGAAAAACGCGGCATAAAGATCATCACCTGGCTCTGGTATGCGGGTGGCATCGGCAGTAAAGATAAGGCGATTAAGGTTCCCGATGATGTCAAGGGCATGAAATTTCGCGCTGCCGGAAAACTATTCGAATTCATGCTTAATGAGGGCGGAGCATCGATCACCAGCATGGCTTCTTCTGAACTATATATGGCCCTGCAGACCGGAGTTCTTAACGCCTGCCTGACTTCGGCGGAATCTTTTGTCTCCTATCGCCTCTATGAGCAACTCGAATATTTCAATACACCGGAAAAATATTCGATCTGGTACATGGCCGAGCCTATCGTCATGTCGATGCGAACCTGGAAATCCCTCTCCGAAAAAGAGAAAAAAGCGGTTGTAGAAGTGGGCCTCAAACTCGAAAGTCGAGCTCTTGAAATCGCCAACGAAGCAAACACCATCGCAACAAAAGTTTTCAGTAAAGCCGGTATCAAAGTGCATGCTATGACCAAAGATGAATGGCAGAAATGGCGGGTTCTGGCAGAAAAAACTTCCTGGAAGCGTTTTGCCGAGAAGGTAAAAGGTGGTCAGGAACTGCTTGAGCTGGCCAAATAATAGTATCAAAGCCGTTTGCACTGGAACTTGGAGCAAGCGGCTTTTTTGACGGAGATATGGTGTCATGGATAATGGCCAGCCTTTAAAAAACAACCCTTTACGAGTCGTCGTCGACGGGTTGAGCGATGTCGCCGGCTATTTCAGCGCCATCGCGATCCTGCTGGCAACCCTGGCGATTGTTCATCAGGTGGCGATACGCTATATTTTTAATCGACCAACGATCTGGCAGATCGAATTTGCCATATACCTCCTCATGGCCGCAACCTTTATCGGTGCCGCTTACGGCCTTAAAGAGAACTCCCATATAAATATCGAACTTGTTACCGGACTTTTACCGAAACGAATAAAGCTCGGACTTGATCTGACGACCTCAATCCTCTCTCTCATGTTCTGTTTTTACGTTGCCTGGAAAGGGGGAATTATGTGGTGGGAGGCCTATGAAGGCAACTGGTACAGCTCCTCCCTCTGGTCGGTGCCGCTGATCTACCCATATGCTATCTTACCAATTGGAATGAGTCTTACCTCTTTACAGTATGTTGTCAAAATTTGCGATCAGATCAGAAAATTGAGAGTATCTTGACTACGATCAAGCATATTTATTAGACAGTTCACAAAATCTTCTGAGACTGCATCTTCTTTAAACCGATAAAAACGGGGAAATTATGGATCCATTGACTACCGGATTGATTGCCGCGATGATTGCATTAGTGGTTCTGTTGAGCGGTATGCCTATCGCCTTTGCCTTAGGCGTATCGTCACTGACCATCATGTACATGTTCATGGATCCCTTTCAACTTTCGATGGTGGCCGAAACCATTTATGAAGGTGTAAATGATTTTGGCCTACTTTCAATTCCTCTCTTTATCTTTATGGGAATGATTGTCGCGGTGAGCAAAGCGGGCGCCGATCTCTATGAGTGTTTTCACAAGTGGCTCTATCGCATACCCGGCGGCTTGGGGATCAGCAACATCGTCAGCTGTGCGGTTTTTGCCGCATTGACCGGCTCCAGCCCGGCTTGCGCCGCCGCTATCGGAACTATGGGAATTCCAGAGATGCGCAAGCGCGGCTATGACGAAGGCCTGGCGACCGGGATTATCGCCGCCGGCGGTACCTTAGGCATCCTGATTCCTCCCAGCGTAACCTTGATCGTCTACGGTATCGCCACAGAGACCTCCATCGGCAAGCTCTTTATGGCAGGCATCATTCCCGGCCTGATGGTAGCCGGCCTTTTCAGCTTCTGGGTTTTCTGGGTACAACGCAAAGCAACTAGTCTATTGTCCTCCGATGCAGCAGCCACGGGAATATCACTACCCGCCACCGAGCATTATAGCTTAGGTGAAAAATTACGTTCTTCTATAAAAACAATCCCCTTGATGATTGTCGTCTGTCTCGTCTTAGGCTCCCTCTATACAGGCTGGGCGACCCCGAGTGAGGCGGCCGGGGTCGGAGCATTTCTGATCCTGATTACTGTGGCAGTACTTTATAAGATTTACAAACCAAGAGCGATTATGGATATAATGCTGCGCACGACCCGGGAAAGTTCGATGATCATGATGATTATTGCAACCTCCTTTCTTTTTGGCGCGGTTCTGACGAATCTATATATTGCTCAATCTCTAGCCCATGCCATCGTCGATATGGAGGTCTCACGCTGGATGGTAATGGGACTGATTAATATCTTGCTACTGGTACTCGGTTGTTTTTTGCCGCCTGTGGCCATCATTCTGATACTTTCACCCATTCTGCACCCTATCATCAGCGGACTGGGTTTTGATCCGATCTGGTTTGGTATTGTCATGACACTCAACCTTGAGGCCGGCCTGGTGACACCACCGGTAGGACTTAATCTCTATATTGTCCAGGGGGTTGCCCCGGATATCCATATCGCTAAAGTCTTAAAAGGGGTTATTCCCTTTATTCTTTTACTATTTGTCGGAATTTTTATTCTATGTATTTTCCCAGAACTGGCAACCTGGTTGCCATCAAAAATGATTAAATAGTGCTCGATCAACAGGAGTGATAGATGAATCTGGCCCAGAAAATCCATGAAACTGCAGTCAATTACGACATAAAACCGGCGATAGTTTTCGAGGATAAAAGCTACTCGTTTACTGATATCGATAGAGAAGTCGGACGTTATGCATCGGTTCTTAAAAAACTCGGTATCAGCCCCGGAGACCGGGTCGCCTTTCAACTTGATAAATGCATGGAGTTTATCTTTCTACATCTTGCCAATCTAAGTATTGGCGGTATTACTCTGCCGCTTAATTCCGGCTACCAGACCGACGAGGTTGAATATTTCCTCTCCGATTCAGGCAGCGCGCTTTTTGTGACGGACAGCAACCGTTACCAGACCCAGCAACCGATGCTGGAAAAACTCGGGGTTAAGGTCGCTGTAGTCAACGATACAGCCGAAGCCGGAGCCACCAGCCTGCCGGCCCTACTTAAAAAGGTCGATTCTGCTACTGAGGAGCGTGATTTTTCGACCGGAGACGATGATATTGCCGTCATCTGCTATACATCAGGCACTACCGGACGCTCCAAAGGGGCGATGATTACCCATCGCAACCTGGTTGCAAACATGCTTGACCTTGAGAACATCTGGCGGTGGACCGACAATGATGTTTTACTTCATATTTTGCCGCTTTTTCACGTGCACGGCCTTTTTGTCGCTCTGCATGGTGCTCTCAATGCCGGCTCGACGGTTATAATGCATGACCGCTTTGATCCCGGTCGGACATGGCGCACCTTGGCAGAAAAAGGCTGCACTATGATGATGGGCGTACCAACTATATACCAGCGCCTCATGAATGAGTGGGATAAACTCTTAGAAAAACCCGACCTGTCGAGTCTACGGGTTTTTATTTCCGGCTCCGCCCCGCTCTCGGTAAACCTCTTTGCCCGCTTTGAGAAGGCTACCGGTTTTAAAATTCTCGAACGCTACGGCATGACCGAGACCGGCATGAACACATCCAACGCCTATAATCCGGCCGGCCGCAAACCGGGCAGCGTCGGCTTCCCACTGCCCGGAGTCCGTCTCAAAATTGTTGATGGTGAGGGCAAAGACGCAGTGCCCGGAGAGATCGGCGAGGTTCTTTTACAGGGAGATAATGTTTTTAAAGGTTATTGGCAAATGCCGGACAAGACCGAAGAGTCATTTGTTGATGGCTGGTTTCGCTCCGGCGATCTGGGCTATCAGGATCCGGATGATGGAATGCGGGTCTATCTGGCCGGGCGCGCCAAAGAGTTGATTATTACCGGTGGTTATAATGTCTATCCCAAAGAGATAGAGACCGTCTTAGAGACTCATAGAGCGGTAAAAGAGTGTGCGGTAATTGGCCTCTTCGATGAAGATTTCGGTGAAAAAGTAACCGCTGCCGTCGTCTTAAAAGAAGGATTTTATAAAGCCGATCCAGCCGAGATAATCACTTTTTGCAAGGGCAAACTGGCGGCCTACAAATGTCCTAAAACGATCTATTTCATTGATGAGCTGCCGCGTAACGCGATGGGCAAGATTCAGAAAAACCAGCTTGTCGAGATGTATAAATAAGATGTAACTCAACTTTCTGACTTGAGTTATCTACTTGATATTTAAAACAAAA
>JANTGZ010000017.1 GCA_024762675.1 Thermodesulfobacteriota bacterium
TTAAGCGTCGACAGGCCACTTAAAGCTTGATTGTGGACCCCGGAGCATTTGTGGGCATATTAAAATGAAGTTATAGGTCAAAACTACAACTTTTGATTATTTTTTGTCAAGATATTTTTTTAGTAAAATTAGGTTCTTAGGTGAGTGGTAAGGGGTGGAAAAAAAACTTGACTTGAAAAGCTTCAGTATGATAACTATGCGCCCGCTTTGCGACCCGTGAAAATGGGTGAAATTGAACATTTTAACTGGATTGGCTGCCATTCTCAGATGTTGTTTTTTCTCTCTACTTTCGGTAGCGAATGCAACATACATTATAATGTGGCCGATGAAATCAGTAGGAGTAGAGCGCTGTGATAGATATTAATGCAACACTGTTCATCCAGTGGGGCATCTTTGTGGCCCTGATGGTTTTTTTGCACTTTTTCCTCTTCAAGCCAGTGTTGCGGGTAATCGACGCCAGACAAGCCAAGGTTGAAGGGACTTTTGCCAGGGCTGAAGATCTACAGTCTAAGTCAGCCAAAGATCAGGCCGAGTATCAGGCTAAGCTTGATGCCTCTAAAGAGAAACTTTTTGCGCGTACAGCGGCTATCCGCGAGAATGCTGCGAAAGAGTCTAAGGGACTTATGGAGAAGGCTCGGGAAGAGGCTTTAGCTCAGGTTGAATCTACCAAAGAGCGGGTTCGGCATGATTCGGAAGTCGTGCGTAAAGAGCTGGTTGCAAATGTAGATGGTCTGGCACGAGAAATCGCCGGCAAGATTCTAGAGAGAGCAATTTAACCGGCACCAAGGTGTTTTGAGGGATAAGACGGGATGAATAGTCGTTTAAAGAGTAAGGCTGGGGAGATCTTGCTAGCTGCTCTGATGATTGGGTTGATGGTTGCCGCGGCCGGAGCTGCGGAGCATGGCGGGGCCGAACATAAGAGCCTTTTTACCTTGCTGGTTGAGGATCCGATGCCCTTACTCAAAGATTTTCTCTGGCGGGTTCTTAACCTTGGCGTTTTGCTCTGGGTTATTATCAAATTTGCCGGTAAACCGGTGCGTGAATTTTTTGCCGGGCGACGTGAAACTCTTTTGAAGGGGGTACAGGAAGCTCAGGAGGCAAAAGCGGCAGCCGAAAAGATCTATAGTGAGTACCAGTCTAAACTTGCCGGTCTTGAAGGTGAGTTGGTGGAGATGGAAAAACAGGCTCAACTTGAGGCTGAGCGTGAAAAAGAGAGAATGCGTCAGGAGACTGAAGCTTTAGTAGCCAAGCTCCAGCAACAGACCCGGCAGATGGCCGACCAGGAAGTTGCCACCGCCCAGCGCACTTTGCGTAATGAGGCGGCTCGTTTGGCTATAGAAGTAGCTGAACGCCTGGTAACTGAGAATGTTAGTGATGACGACCGTAAGCTGATGGTTGAAAACTATTTGGAAAAAGTAGCGAGGGCGTAAGTTGATTCGCGATATTATTGCCAAAAGATATGCTAAAGCCTATTTTGCTTTGGCCCGGGAGCAGGATCGCCTGCTGGAAGCGCAGACCGAATTAAGTGAGTTGGTTGCTTTTTTGAATGAGCAGTCGGAGCTCTGTGGGGTACTTTACAACCCGGTTTTTGAGGTCATGCAGCGCAAAGCGGTCCTTGATGCTCTTCTCGACAAACTTGAAGTGTCGAGTCCATTACGCAGCCTTCTTGGTATCTTGATAGATAAAAATAAGATCGCCTATGTTGATCTTGTGGCTGAAAATTTTAGCCAGTTGGTGGATGCAGCTGAAGGTCGGATGAAAGTTGAAATCAGTAGTGCATCAGCCTTGGGCAAAAAGTCTTTGAAGGATCTGCGCAAAGAGTTTTCGCGTCTGACCGGCAAAGAGGTTGAGTTGGAAGTTGAAGTCGACGAGGCACTTATTGGTGGTATCGTTGCCCGCTACGGGGGGATGGTTTACGACGGCAGTATCAGGACTCAGCTAAATCGTTTTGGAGAGACCCTTAAAGCTTAGGGTGAGATTAAGAGTCGAATAAAATATGATCTTCCGTTGTCAGGGTAGATCGTTTGAAGTTTAAGGAACTGTTTTTAGGGAGTGGTAAGAGGCCATGGAATTACGTGCTGAAGAGATAAGTCAGATTATCAAAGATCAGATTGAAAACTATGAGAAGAAGGTCGAGGTCAGTGAAACCGGAACTATCCTGACGGTTGGTGATGGTATCGCGCGTATCTATGGTCTTGAGAATGCCATGGCCGGAGAACTCCTGCTCTTCCCCCATGATATCTATGGGATGGTTCTTAACCTGGAAGAGGATAATGTTGGTGCCGTCCTCTTCGGTGAGGATATCGAGATCAGCGAAGGTGATGAAGTTAAACGTACCGGTCGGATTGTTGAGGTTCCCGTAGGTGAAGCTCTTTTAGGACGGGTCGTAAATGCCTTAGGGCAGCCAATTGATGGTAAGGGACCGATCGATAGCGATTTGAGCCGCAGGGTCGAAATTAAAGCCCCCGGTATTGTTGATCGCCAATCGGTTCATGAACCTCTGCAGACGGGCTTGAAAGCTATTGACTCGATGGTGCCGATTGGACGAGGCCAGCGTGAATTGATTATTGGTGACCGTCAGACCGGTAAAACGGCTGTCGCCGTTGACACCATTATCAACCAGAAAGATACAGATGTTCACTGTATTTATGTTGCGATCGGTCAGAAACGTTCAACTGTTGCCCAGGTTGTGGCCAAACTTGAAGAGTTTGGGGCTATGGAGTATACGACTGTGGTTGCATCGACTGCCAGTGAACCCGCACCGTTGCAGTTTATCTCTCCCTATGCCGGGGTCACCATGGGTGAGTATTTCCGTGACAATGGCAAGCACGCCTTGATCATCTATGACGATCTTTCAAAGCAGGCTGTAGCCTATCGTCAGCTCTCTCTCTTGTTGCGTCGTCCTCCGGGACGTGAAGCCTATCCCGGAGACGTTTTCTACGTCCACTCCCGCCTGCTTGAACGGGCTGCAAAAATGAGTGACGAGCGCGGTGGCGGTTCTCTGACAGCTTTGCCGATTATTGAAACCCAGGCAGGTGATGTCTCAGCCTACATTCCGACCAACGTTATCTCGATTACCGATGGTCAGATTTTTCTTGAATCTGATCTCTTTTATTCCGGTATCCGGCCGGCAATTAACGTCGGACTCTCGGTCTCACGGGTTGGTGGTTCGGCTCAGGTGAAGGCTATGAAACAGGTTGCCGGTTCTCTGCGCCTTGACTTGGCTCAATATCGTGAGATGGCTGCTTTCGCTCAGTTTGGCAGTGATCTCGATAAAACTACCCAGGCTATGTTGGCGCGAGGTTCTCGCTTGGTTGAAATTCTTAAGCAGGATCAGTACTCACCGTTCCCACTTGAGAAACAGGTGCTTATCATCCACGCAGCGATTAACGGTTTTATTGATGCTTATGATGAGTCGGTGCTACTTCGTTATGAGGCTGAACTTAATGATTATGTCTCTGCAAACTACAGTTCAGTGATGGATGAACTGAGAGATAAAAAGAAAATTGATGATGACCTTAAAGCCAAGATCGAAGATGCTTTAAATGCCTTTAAAGAGGTTTTTAAACCTTAAGAATTATCCGGTTTCGGGATCCCCCAGTCCTCTGCTGAGTAGAGGTTAGCGTGTAAAGTCTTTGGCTGAAGCAGGATTATAGATAGATGGCAAATCTAAAAGATATCAGAAAACGCATTAGCAGCGTCAAGAGTACGCAGCAAATCACTAAAGCCATGAAAATGGTGGCCGCCTCTAAATTAAAAAAGGCGCAGGATGGAGTCGTTCAGGCGCGTCCATATGCAACCAAGATGAGTGATGTGCTGGCCAGCCTGGCGGTTCGTGTTAAGCCCGGTAAACATCCCCTGCTCCAGCGTCGGGAAGAAAAAAAAGTTGAGTTGCTGGTGATCACCTCGGATCGGGGATTGTGCGGCGGTTACAATACAAATGTCACCAAAGCGGCTGACAACTTTCTTAATGAGAAGAGAGATAGTTGTGAAGAAATTGTTATGAGTGTCATTGGTCGCAAGGCTCGAGATTACTACCGCAGACGTGATTGGGAATTTCAAAATGAGGAGCTGAATCCCGGGTCCACAAGTTTCAGCCAAGCCGAAGCGATCGCTCGTCCCGTAATTGATCGTTATGTTGGGGGCGAAATTGATGCCGTTTATGTAGCTTATACCGAGTTCAAGTCGGCTATGACCCAGAATATTGTCGTCAAACGCCTTCTTCCACTCGAACCGAAAGCTTTGGCCGAGGATGAAGTGCCGGTTGAGTATCTCTATGAACCATCCGAAGGTGCTCTCTTGGCAGATATTATTCCTCGTTATATTTATACGCAGATGTTCAGCATGTTGCTTGAATCGATTGCCAGTGAACATGGTTCACGGATGACGGCCATGGATTCCGCAACTAATAATGCGACTGAGATGACAGCCAAATTGACGTTGCTCTACAACCGTGCCCGGCAGGCTGCGATTACCACGGAATTGATGGAAATTGTCAGTGGTGCGGAAGCGCTTAATTCGTAAATCAGGTTCACGGACTTTAATTTTAGCGATAAAAATCGAATAAAGAGGTACAAGGGAATGAGCGATAAGAACATTGGCAGAATAACCCAGGTAATTGGTCCTGTTGTTGACGTAGAGTTCGAAAAAGGAAAATTACCCCCGATTTTCAATGCTCTGCGGATAACCAATAAATCGCTTAACGACGAAGATTGGAATCTGGTTTGTGAGGTGGCATCACATCTGGGTGAGAATACGGTTCGAGCGGTTTCGATGGACTCAAGTGATGGTCTGGTTCGCGGCATGGAAGTTTGGGATCTGGGCGAGATGATGACGATGCCGGTCGGTCATGAAGTTCTTGGTCGGATCGTCAATGTCATTGGTGACCCAGTTGATGAAATGGGCCCCATTGGCGAGAAAAAACGCTACCCGATTCATCGTCCGGCTCCAACTTATGAAGAGCAGAGCACCGAACTTGAGGCCCTGGAGACCGGGATTAAGGTTGTTGATATGCTGGCCCCTTATGTTAAGGGTGGGAAAATCGGCCTTTTCGGTGGCGCCGGGGTTGGTAAAACCGTTGTTATTATGGAACTTATTAATAATATTGCGACCCAGCACGGGGGCTTCTCGGTCTTCGGTGGGGTTGGTGAACGGACCCGTGAAGGTAATGACCTCTGGCACGAGATGAAAGATTCGGGCGTTCTTGAAAAGGCAGCTTTGGTTTACGGCCAGATGAATGAGCCTCCGGGAGCTCGTCTCCGGGTAGGTCTTTCGGCCTTGACCGTAGCTGAATACTTTCGTGATGAAGAGGGTCAGGATGTGCTCCTCTTTATTGATAATATTTTCCGCTTCACTCAGGCTGGTTCCGAGGTTTCAGCGCTGCTTGGACGTATGCCTTCTGCGGTTGGTTACCAGCCTAATCTGGCTACCGAAATGGCTGAATTGCAGGAGCGGATTACGACGACTAAAAAGGGTTCAATTACCTCCGTTCAGGCGATCTATGTCCCAGCGGATGACTTGACTGACCCGGCTCCGGCAACCTCCTTTGCTCATCTCGATGCGACTACCGTTTTGTCTCGTCAGATTGCTGAACTTGGTATCTATCCGGCGGTTGATCCGCTAGACTCTACTTCCCGGATCCTTGATCCCCGAATCTTGGGAGATAAACATTATACGGTTGCCCGTGAAGTTCAGCTGGTATTGCAGCGTTACAAAGATCTCCAGGACATCATCGCCATTCTGGGTATGGATGAGCTTTCCGAAGAAGATAAACAGCTTGTCAGCCGGGCTCGCAAGATTCAGCGTTTCCTCTCTCAGCCGTTCCATGTAGCAGAAGAGTTTACCGGAACCCCTGGAGTCTATGTAAAACTTGAAGATACGATTCGCGGATTTGAAGAAATTCTTTCCGGTAAATATGATGATCTGCCAGAACAGGCTTTTTACATGGTTGGTGGAATCGAAGAAGTTGTTGAGAAAGCCAAGAAACTTGGGGTTTAGTCTCTATTACCAAACACTGAAGACTCCTTCGCTGTTAACCTAAGTGAGATTTGAGAATAATGGAAAGTGATAAAATACTTCTAGAGATTGCCAGCCCTTATCGTCAGGTTTTAAATATTGAGGTCGATGAGGTCATAGCTCCCGGTGAAGAGGGACAGTTTGGTGTTCTGCCGGGTCATACCCCTTTTCTGGCAACCGTAACTGTCGGGCAGTTGATATATCGGCAGGGCAATCAGCTGAAATATGTTGCAGTCTCACACGGTTATGCTGAAGTAGAGTATCATCGAGTGATTGTGTTGCTTGATGCTGCTGAATTGCCAGATGAAATTGATTTGGAACGGGCAGAAAAAGCTCGTCTGCGGGCTGAGGGGCGTCTGGCCGAGTTAAATCAGGAAGATCGCGACTATTTTGAGGAGTTGGCAGCCCTCGATCGAGCTATGAATCGGATAACGATTGCTAAAATCTGATGGCGATTAAGAATTAACAAATGAGTTATAGTAAACAGGCCATATGAGCCTCAAAACGGGAGTTGACAAGCTCCCGTTTTTTTCGTTTTAAGGAGATTTGTGATGCATGATCTTACGGCTATCGTTCTGGCGGCCGGTCGGGGTACCAGAATGCTGTCTACGCTTCCTAAAGTACTTCATAAAATGCTTGATGAGCCTCTTTTATCCTACCCCTTACGAACGTTGGCTGAGCTTGGTCTTAAAAAGCAGCTGGTGGTTGTCGGCGGTGATCAAGACGGAGATCTTGTGGAAAGTGCAATGGTCGCCTTTGAGGGGCTTGAGTGGCCTCGTCAGATTCAAGCCCGGGGGACTGCGGATGCGGTCGCTGCTGCTCTGGAAAACTTGGACGGTGTCTCTGGATGCGCCCTTATTCTTTGTGGTGATGTGCCTCTTTTGACCGGTGCAACCTTGCAGTCTTTTTATCAAAAACATATTGAAAGTAGTTCTCAATTGACGGTTCTTACTGCAGTTTTGGATGATGGTGGTAGCTACGGTCGAATTGTGCTCGATGTTGATGGATTACCTCGGGCGATCGTAGAGGCTAAAGATGCAAGCCCGGAGCAACTTGCCATTACCCGTATCAACAGTGGAACCTATCTGGTTGATCTTGATCTGTTGCGCCGCGCTTTGGCCGATACCAGTTGCGATAATGCACAAGGAGAGTACTATTTGACGGATATGGTCGCTTTTGCCCGAAGTGAAGGAGCAACTACGGCTATTTTTGACCTTGCCGACAGTCGTGAGATACTGGGGGTTAACAAACGTGGAGATCTGGTCGACCTGGAGAAAATTATGGCTCTAAGGATTTGTCACCATTGGCTTGATAATGGGGTCACCGTGCGTTATCCTGAGACCGTTAGAATCGGCCCGCGTGTCTCTCTCGGAGAGGATACCGAGATTGACTCCAATGTATCACTAAGTGGCCAAACTGAAATTGGAGCCGCTTGCAGTATCAAGTCAGGAGCACTTATCAAAGATTGTAAAATTGGTGACCGGGTTGAGATAAAACCATATTCGGTCCTCGAAGATGCCATCGTTGAGGAAGATTCTCAAATCGGTCCCTTTGCCAGACTTAGACCTGGTACCGAGATTGGGGTCGGGGCTAAAATTGGTAACTTTGTTGAAACTAAAAAGGCTTGTTTCGGCAAAGGGGCTAAAGCTTCGCATCTGGCCTATATTGGCGATGCCGAGGTTGGTGAACATAGTAATCTGGGCGCTGGCACCATCACCTGCAACTATGACGGTTTTAATAAGTTTAAAACCGAAATCGGGCAGCGAGTTTTCGTCGGTAGTGATTCACAACTGGTTGCCCCGCTAAAATTGGGTGACGACGTTCTGGTTGGTGCCGGCTCAACCATCACCAGGGATGTTGCCGATAATGGCTTAGTTACGACTAGAACCCGGCAGAAGGAACTTGCGGGTCGCGGGATGGCTTGGCGTAGACGCACTTTAGAGGAGAAATAAAATGTGTGGAATCGTTGCTTATATGGGCCCGAAAAACGGAGTCCCGGTGGTGCTGGACGGTTTACGAAAGCTCGAATATCGAGGTTATGATTCTGCTGGTTTAGCAATTCTCAGTGATCATGAAATTGATATCCATCGCAGTGTGGGTAAACTGATCGGACTCGAAGAGAAGATCTTAGAAAAAAATCTCAGCGGGGCTCCGGTTATTGGTCACACCCGTTGGGCGACCCATGGTCGACCGACTGAGGCCAATGCCCACCCTCATAAATACGAGGGGGTTGTGGTTGTTCACAACGGCATCGTTGAGAATTATCTCGATCTCCGCCGGGAACTGATCGAACTTGGGCATATCTTCTCTTCCGAGACCGATACCGAAGTGATCAGTCATTTGATTGTCAGAGAGCTCAAAGCCGGCGCCGACTTTGAAAATGCAGTCAGACAGGCTCTGCTCAGGATTCGGGGAACCTATGCTTTGGCCGTTCTTTACGAGAAGGAGCCAGAAAAAATGGTAGCGGCTCGGCAGAGCAGCCCTTTGGTGTTGGCTCTGGGTGAAACTTCAGGCGAGTACTATGTCGCCTCAGACATTCCGGCTCTTTTAGCTTGGTCACGGGAAGTAATCTTTCTTGATGATGGAGAGTTGGTAATCTTTGATGACCATAAGATGCGGGTTCTCGGTCTTGTAGATGGCGAGCAAAGGGAAAAAGCGGCTCGTCGCATTGCCTGGGATCCGATTATGGCTGAGAAAAGCGGCTATAAGCATTTCATGTTAAAAGAGATTTTTGAACAGCCCGAGGCTGTCAGCAATACCTTGTTGGGACGTTTGAATGAAGAGCGCAGCGGGGTAGATCTTAATGAAATTGGTTTCGGCGAAGAGCAGTGGCAAAGTTTTAAAGAGATAAAGATTATAGCTTGCGGTACCTCGTGGCATGCCGGGCTGGTTGCTAAATATTGGTTTGAAAGGCTGGCCCGGATTCCCGCTGAAGTCGATATCGCTTCAGAATTTCGTTACCGGGACCCTCTGGTTGGCCCTGAGACTTTGCTTGTCGGTATCTCTCAGTCCGGTGAGACGGCTGATACTCTGGCGGCCCTGCAAGAGGGTAAACGTCGAGGGGCTCAGTTGTTGGCCGTCTGTAATGTCATGGAGAGCAGTATAGCCAGGCTTTGTGACGGAGTTTTCTATACCCATGCCGGGCCCGAGATCGGGGTTGCTTCAACCAAAGCTTTTACGACCCAGTTGACCGCGCTTTTTCTTCTGGTTTTGGAGATTTCGGCCCGGCGCCAGGCTCTAAGTGATGAGGAGATCAGTCTGCAGGTAAAGGCTCTGTTGCATCTGCCTGTCGCTCTGGAGAAGGTTCTGGCTCGGGCCTCTGAACTTGAAAAAATGGCCCGCAAATATCATCATGTCAATGACTATCTCTATCTCGCCCGAGGGCTTAATTTCCCAATTGCTCTGGAAGGTGCTCTGAAACTGAAAGAGATCTCATATATTCATGCCGAGGGCTATCCGGCCGGAGAGATGAAGCATGGTCCGATCGCCTTGATCGATGAAAATATGCCGGTTGTGGTTTTGGCCCCGCCCGATCGTCATCTAGAAAAGATCGTCAGCAATTTCCAGGAAGTTGCGGCTCGAGAAGGGCGTTTACTGTTGTTCTCCGGGCCTGATCTGGAGTTGCCTGAAGAGGTTTCCGCGGTTGACCGTTTTATCGTTGATGTCGTGGGCGAGGAGCTTAATCCTCTGCTCTATGTTGTGCCCCTGCAACTTCTGGCCTACTACACTGCCGTTTTGAAGGGCACCGATGTTGACCAGCCTCGTAATCTGGCCAAGAGTGTAACGGTGGAATAAAAATTTTCATGATATCCCGCAAGAATCTCATAAATAAAATAGTATTTCTGAAAAAACGCTTCGGTGTATCGGAGAACTATTTCCTCATCTTTCTGGCTGTTCTGGTTGGCATTCTGAGTGCCTTGGGTAACTGGGGACTGCGTTTTGCGATTGAATTTTTTCACGAATATATCTTTGTTGCCGGTTCCGGTCTGCTCGGTGTTGGTCAGGGAGGCTGGAAATTTTATCTGTTGCCGCTATTGCCGATGTTTGGAGGCCTTCTCCTGATTCCTCTGGAGATGGCTTTCCCCGGTTATGTTTGCGGCTACGGCCTGCCAAATTTTTTAAAAACCGTCAATTTCGGCCATGGCCGTCTGGCGCGGCGCAATATCTGGCTCAAGATCATCGCTCCGGCGATTACTATCGGCAGTGGCGGTTCCGCTGGTCAGGAAGGGCCGATTGCAACCATCGGCGGTGCCATTGGGCAGATGGTTGCCGGTTTCTTCTCTTTTAATCAGGCCCGGGTTCGATTGTTGATCGCCTGCGGGGTTGCCGGCGGCATTGCCGCGACCTTTAATGCCCCGATTGCCGGGGTCTTTTTTGCCCTGGAAATAATCATGATGGGTGATATCGGCTTGGCCATCTTTACGCCGGTGGTCATTTCGGCCGCAACTTCAGTGGTTTTTACCCGCCTGATTTTTGGCGAGGAGAGCCTCTTTGCGGCACCGGCCTTTACCCTGGGGAGTTATTGGGAGCTCTTTGTCTATATGGCGATGGGGTTGGTGATTGGTGTCCTGGCGGCTTTTTTTGTCCGTTTTTTCTATCTCGTGCAGGACCTTTTTGCCAAATTGATTTTTCCCCGTTATTTGAAGCCGGCCCTCGGCGGCTTGCTGGTCGGGATGATCGGTCTCTTTTTCCCACAGGTAATGGGCGATGTCTATGAACATATGGGTCACGTTTTTTACCACTCTCATGTTTGGTATCTGGTGCTGGCTTTGGTTTTTATGAAGATGTTGGCGACGTCAATTTGTCTCGGTTCAGGGGGTGCCGGTGGGCTTTTTGCGCCGATCATGTTTATGGGGGTATTGATTGGTGAAAGCTGTGGTCTGATTGCCAGTCATCTCTTTCCTGAATTGGTGCTTTCGGCCGATGGTTACGCGGTCGTCGGTATCGGGGCCTTTCTTTCGGCCGTAACCCATGCTCCTTTGACCGCCATTTTTCTGGCCTATGAATTGACCGGTAATTCACAGATTATCCTGCCAGCCATGTTTGCGACCGTGGTCGGTATCATGGTGGCCCGCAGTATTGAGCGGGAAGGGATTGATACTTTCGGTCTGGCTCGTGAAGGGATCCATCTTGAAGATGGTCGGGAAGTTAATCTTTTGCGTTCAATCAAGGTTGGCGAGGTTATGTATCGTGGTTCTCTGGAGACAATTGCGGAAACTATGAAACTTAAATCACTGCTCCAGTTTCTGCCGAGATCTCGTAAGACCACTTTCCCGGTGGTAGATGCCGAGGGTTTGCTGAGCGGGATCTTGAGTATTCAAGATCTGCGCGAACTGATTTACGAGGAGGGGCTCGAAGACCTTATTGTTGCCAAGGAGCTGGCCCGGGATAAGGTTTTGACCGTGACCGCCCAAGAGAACCTTAATGACGCCATGCAGAAGATCGGTTCACGAAATATCGACTATCTGCCGGTAGTTGCCGATGATAACCCGCGTCGTCTGGTCGGCATGGTTTCACGCCAAGATATAATCGCAGCCTATAATCGCAGCCTGCTGGAACGGGAACTACCGGGACATTAGTATGGGTCTGAACTTCCCCAAGCTATCCTTTTCCGTAGTCAATCCCTGTTTGTTATGGGTTCAGTCGCTGGGGACCTCTTTTTTATGCATTGACGCCACAGCCGCCTTGATGAACCCCATAACCAGCATCAAAGCCGGAACCAGTTGAGCCACAACGATCAGCGCACAGACACCAACAAAGACGGAGACGAGAATTCCACTCTTGTAAACCACCGTGGTCTCAGCGGCAAATGCCGGACAGGTAACCGCCAGAACCAAAAAGATTGTTGAGATTGTCGTTTTCATGGTTAATCCTCCTTTTCTTTTCTGTTCTATCCTTTACCGGGAAACATATTGGTAGTTCATTAAATCAGGTGTTGTCAGGGTTTCCCAGTGGATGTAACGCTCTCATGACTTTTTGCTTTCCCGAAAATGCCTACTACCATGGATCCAAGCATAAACAAGGCGGGGACAAACTGACAGGCAACGATAAGAGCCATAAATCCGATAAAAATCCACCCGATGAGGCCTATCCCTCCACCCTCGGCACCGCTCGCTGCAAAAGCCGAATTTGCATGCAGGATGGCAGCCAGTGTGACGATACGAAATGTGTTTTTCATTTTTCTCACCTCCGTGCATTTCCAAAAGACTTTAATGCTTCTCGACTGATACTTTATACAATCTACAGTTCTGCATGAAACGTTCCAGCGTGACCGTGGTCTCTATCTGCTTACGTAAGTTATCGTATTCATTTGTTTTACTTGGTCTGAGTGAGAAATATGATTCGTTTTATTTCATCCTGATGTATCTATTTTTTGTACATGATGTCCGCTTGTATGGATCGCGGAGGCGGCATTTGATATCCTAACACTATGAAAATTAAAGGATTATCCGATATTGTTTGGAAGTATATGAAAAAAGTGCCCCTCTATTCCTTTCTGCTTGCATATATCCCCGTAACTCCCTTTCGATCCCCGGGATATTGTCTGAGGACCGAACTTTTTGCTGTTAACTTTAATTTTTAAGGGGCATAGTCCAGTTCGTTGCAATGACCGGTCAACCCTGACGGTTTGGCGGCATCCATTACGAGATTGACAAAAACGAAGGGGATTGTGTATGAAAATGCAGTAGTCAGGTTTTGATGAATGGCGAGGTTCATCCCGAAGCCCCAGCGGCGTAAGCCTGTAAGGTTTGGGTGCTAATTGTCGATCAGGAGGGTTAGGTTGGAAGAAGAAAAGAGTGAGGATGTCTCGAAGTTTGCTCTCGGGCTTAGCAAGCTTCGTCGACGGCGTTGGTTTCTTTGGGGGGTGATTCTGGTTTATGTGCCGTCCATCTGGCTTTCGCTCAGGTTAACCAATTCTGACCGCCAAACTGCCAAAGTTTTTGCTGTTTGGTTTCTGTTTGTTCTTGTATCCAGCATGCTCGCGGCGACCGGCAAGTGTCCGCGTTGTGGTAATTTTTTTCATGTCAACGGGTTTATACCTCTTTATCTGCGCAGATGCCTGCATTGCGGTCTGCACATAACCGCAGATAAAAAACAACGTAAGAAAAACATTAAGGGTTCGTCCAAAAACAACCTCAATAAATAATATGAATACAGATAATATTGTCGCCGGACTCAATTCAGTACAGCGGGAAGCGGTAATTAATAGTCAGGGGCCTCTGTTGATTTTGGCCGGAGCGGGTAGCGGTAAGACTCGGGTTATTGTGCACCGGGTTGCTTATCTTATTTCGGTCGCAGGGGTGGCGCCGCAGGAGATTATGGCGGTTACCTTTACCAATAAGGCCGCCCAGGAGATGCGCGAACGGGTTCGGGAGATGATCGGTTCGGTGGCCCAGAGTATGTGGATCTCGACCTTTCATTCGAGTTGTGCCCGGATTTTACGAAATCATGGCGATCTATTGGGATTTTCCGCTAAATTTTCGATCTATTCCGATAAAGAGCAGATCGCCCTGCTTAAAGAGGTATCGCGTAAACTTAATCTGTCAGGGACTATGTTTCCGGTTGAATATCTCCGTTCGGTGATTGATGATGCGAAAAACCGTGGGATTAATCCTGATGAATATGCGCAGGAGGCGAGACAGGCTCAAAATCCTAAGACCAGGCGGGTGGCCGATGTTTACAGGCTCTATCAGGATAGTATGAAGGAGAATGATGCTCTCGATTTTGGTGATCTTCTTTTTCAGACTGTGGCCCTGTTTAATAATCATCCCGAGGTCTTGGAGTCTTACAGGGAACGCTTTCACTATATTTTAGTCGATGAATATCAGGATACCAACGAAGTTCAGTATCGGCTTATCAGTATGCTCGCCGAGCCTCGGCGTAATCTTTGTGTGGTTGGTGATGATGATCAGTCGATCTATAGCTGGAGAGGGGCCCAGATAAAGAATATTCTCGATTTTGAGTCGGACTATCCGGAAGTCAAGGTAGTCAGGTTGGAAGAGAACTATCGCTCAACTGCGACCATCCTGGCTGCCGCAAATCAAGTGATCGCCGGCAATCAGAAACGCAAAGGTAAAGATCTATGGACAAGCAATAGCAAGGGTGATCTGATCTCTCTCTTTCTTGGCGCAAACGAAGCTGATGAATGCAATTATGTGGTCAAGCGGATCACTACTTCGGTTAGAAAGCCTGGCGATTTTGCCATCTTCTACCGGACGAATGCCCAATCTCGAATTTTCGAGGAGGGCCTGAGCCGTCGAGGGGTTCCTTACGTGATCGTCGGTGGCACGAAATTCTATGATCGAGCTGAGATTCGAAACCTGCTCTCCTATCTCAAGGTCATTAATAATGAGCGTGATGGTATCAGTCTTTTGCGGATTCTTAATATCCCGACTCGTGGGGTGGGTAAAACCTCAATTGAGCACCTTCAGGTTTATGCGGAAGAGCACCGGCTGGGAGTCTGGGAGTGTCTGGAGAGGTTGGAATCGGAAGCTCTGGTCCGTGGGGGAGCCCGAAAAGCTCTGCTGGGTCTGCGTGATATGATTGTGCAGTGGCGGCGTGATCTGGAGGCATTCAAGCCCAGCGAGCTTTGTGCCAAAATTATTGCAGAGATCGGTTTTGCTGAGTGGTTGCAGAAGAATAATGATCCGATTCAGGCTCAGGCCCGGGGCGAGAATGTGGCGGAACTTTTAAATGCGATTGAACTTTGGGAGAATGAGCAGGAGAATCCGACGCTGGCCGACTATCTTGAGAATGTGGCTTTGATCAACGATGATCATCTCTCATCTGAGGAGGCCTCAAAAGTGACCTTGATGACGATTCATCGGGCCAAAGGTTTGGAGTTTGATGAGGTCTTTCTGGTGGGGCTCGAAGAGGGACTTTTCCCCGGGCAGCGTAGTTATGAGAAACCGGAACTTTTAGAAGAGGAACGGCGGCTCTGCTACGTAGGGATGACCCGTGCAAGGGAAAAACTGCATATGTCTGCTTGCCGGACTCGGCGACTATATGGGCAGATGAAAGATAGTCGCCCTTCTCGTTTTTTGATGGAGATATCTTTAGAACTATTGCGGCGCGAAGATCGTTATCGGAGTTCTAATTTAAAACAACCCGGGGTTCTGTCCGAAGAAGCTGCGAAAGAGTCATTTTTGCGTTCGGGTTTAAGGTCTCAAAAAGGAGTGAGCCTGAATCCCCCATCGCGGCGTTTCCAGGGAGTCTCTAGAAAGAGAGAATCAGTGAAAACTGCTGGTCAGGGCTCTTTTCCGCAGGGATGTCATGTTGAACATGCGGTTTTTGGCCCTGGTGTAGTGGCCGGGGTTAAAGGTTTCGGAGAAGATACTAAACTCGATATCATATTTCGTGATCGAGGGCGTAAGCTTTTACTTCTTAAATTTGCTTCGCTCAAAAAGATCGGATGAGTGCGAAAAACCTTTTTTATTTGACTTTTCCATGTCAGGTGGGCTAATATCCCCGCTCTCGTAATTTTGCCTGTCGGGAGAGGTGCGCCCTCCGGACTTGCCCATTAAGTTTTAGAAGAACAATTTCAGGAAAATTCCTGCTGATGTTTGAATCGCTTTCCGACAAACTTGATATAACGTTTAAGAAACTGCGCGGTCAGGGTCGCTTGACGGAGGATAACGTTAAAGATGCCTTGCGCGAGGTGCGTCTGACTCTGCTCGAAGCGGATGTTAATTTTCTTGTCGTTAAACAGTTTGTAAAGGCGGTACGCGAGCGGGCTATGGGCAGCGAAGTTCTTGAGAGTCTGACTCCGGCCCAGCAGTTTGTTAAAATTGTCAATGAAGAGATGGTTGCCCTGATGGGAGGGAGCTCCGTTGGCCTTGATCTTAATGCCGCCCCTCCGGTTGTGGTTATGATGGTCGGTCTCCAGGGTTCCGGGAAAACAACCTCTTCCGGAAAACTGGCACTCTCTTTGAAAAAAAGTAAGCGCAAGCCTTTACTGGTTCCGGTTGATGTCTACCGGCCGGCAGCGATTGATCAGCTACAGAGTCTTGGGCGGCAGATTGACATACCGGTATTTCCTTCCGAAATTAATCAGGATCCTGTCAAGATCAGCCGTCTGGCCTTGGAGATGGCAAAGCAGCAAGGTCATGATACGGTGATTATCGATACCGCCGGGCGTTTGCAGATCGATGAAAAACTGATGGCTGAGCTCGAAAAGATCAAAGCCGCCGTCAAGGTTCATGAGATCCTGCTGGTGGCTGATGCAATGACCGGCCAGGAAGCTGTCAATATTGCCAAGACCTTTAATGATACCCTAGATATTACCGGTGTTGTCCTGACCAAACTTGACGGCGATGCTCGCGGCGGGGCGGCCCTGTCGATTAAAGCAGTCACTGGCAAACCGATCAAGTTTGTGGGTGAAGGGGAAAAACTCAGCGCCCTTGATATCTTTTATCCTGATCGTATGGCTTCACGGATTCTCGGGATGGGGGATATGCTGACCCTGATCGAGAAAGCCCAGGATGGTGTCGATCAGAAAAAAGCTGAAGAGCTGGCTCGAAAGCTGCGGAAAAATGAGTTTTCTCTAGATGATTTTCGTTCTCAACTGAAGCAGATCAAGAAGTTGGGCTCGATAGGCGGGATTATGAAGATGATTCCCGGTATGGGGAAACTTAAAGACAAGATTGGCGATGAAGCGATCGACGAGAAGGAGTTGATCAGAACTGAGGCAATTATAAACTCAATGACAGATAAAGAGCGGCATGATCACCGGCTGATTAACGGCAGTCGCCGTAAACGGATTGCCAAAGGTAGCGGTACAACGGTTCAGGATGTTAATCGTCTGCTCAAAAATTTTCTTGAAATGAAGAAAATGATGAAAAAATTTAACAAGATGGGACCAAAAGGTTTAAAGCGCATGATGGGACAACTGAGCTGATGGGCCATGATGCGGAGACATTGCTCTGAGGCAGGGCTTTAAGCCCGAGCCGGTCTGAGCTGTGTCCCCTTCGAAGTGAGCGAAGCAAAGTTAGTTACCATCCTCTGTAACTTAACTTTTGAATTAAAGGATACCTGCAAAGTTATACAATCTTTTTAAATCTTGATGGAGCCTTTGTGGCCCCCAAATATTATTAACGTTAAGGAGAAAGAGACAGATGGCAGTAAAAATTAGATTGACGCGTAGAGGGGCGAAAAAAAAGCCTTTCTACCGTATTGTTGCGGCAGATACGCAAGCTCCCAGGGATGGCCGTTTTCTTGAAATTGTCGGAACCTATGATCCCAATTTAGATCCCGGCGTTGTCGTTTTACATGATGATAAATTGAAGTACTGGCTCGATCAAGGGGCTCAGCCGACGGCGACTGTGGCGAACCTTATCAAAAAAGCCCAAAAAGCAGCCCCGGAAACATCAGCTTAAATAGTCCTCATTAATTCAAGGTGCCTGGAGAGAAGCAATGTACAAAGATTTGATTGAGTACTTGGCTAAGTCCTTGGTTGATAATCCTGATGAAGTAGAGGTTCGGGAGCGAGAAGAGGAGAAATCAGTCCAGCTGGAGCTCTGTGTAAATCAAAAAGATCTCGGTAAAGTGATCGGCCGTCAAGGCAAGACGGCTCGGGCTATGCGTACCATTTTGGGAGCTGCAGCTGCTAAGGAAGGGCGTCGCGCAAGTCTCGAAATTGTTGAATAGCTGCTTGTCGTGTCAGGCTCCTGCTTTTTCAGATAGAGATTATGTTGAAGCAGTCATAGGCTTATGAAAGATCCCTGGGTGTGTTTAGGTAAAGTTGTTAAAGCTCAAGGTTTACAGGGTGAAGTAAAGGTTCGATCAGAGATTGAAGAGCCTGAAAATTTCCTTTTGCCGGGACTTTCTCTGCGTTGTCGAGACGGATCATTCAAGCCTTTATCGGTACAGAGGTACAGAACCCATAAAGGTGGGTTTGTCCTTAGTTTTGCCGATTGTGAATCAATTGATCAGGCGCAATCTTTAATCGGTTGTGAAATTGTTTGTCGAGGTAGTCAGTTACCTCTTCTACCTGATGGAGAGTATTACCATTTTCAGTTACTGGGTTTGCCGGTATTTGATTGCCGGGGCGAAAAGCTTGGTTTATTGTCTGAAATCATGGTGACTGCGGCTCACGAGATATATGTGGTGCAGCCTCAAACCACCTGTAAAGGTGAGGGAGAGCTTTTGCTTCCAGTGGTTGCGTCTTACATCATTGATATTGATCTTAGCGCTGGAAAAATTGTCGTCGATCCGAGTGGAGAAGGTGGTGTCCCCGCAGAAGGCATAGTGGGATTGTCGCCTTAAATGATTATTGATGTAGTTACTATTTTCCCTGGGATGTTTGATTCTCCTTTTGCCGAGAGTATTATTCTCCGAGCCCGGGAGAAAGGTCAGTTTCAATTACGGGTTCACGATCTTAGAGATTACTGTCACGACCGTCATCGGGTGGTTGATGACTATCCTTATGGTGGTGGAGCCGGTATGGTGATGCGTCCTGAACCGGCTTTCAGGGCTCTACAGGATCTACGTGATTCGAGTTTTTCCGGCGAAGTGCTCCTGCCGACACCAGCAGGAGAGCCCTTTACGCAAGTTTTGGCAGAGAAACTCAGTACTTTAGAGCAACTGGTTATATTTTGTCCCCATTATGAGGGGCTTGATGAACGGGTCAGCACTTTAGTTGACCGGGAGATAAGTTTAGGGGACTACGTTCTGACTGGCGGCGAGTTGCCGGCCATGGTTATGATTGATGCGGTGGTCAGGCTCCTGCCCGGAGTTTTGGGTTCGGCAGAATCGCTTGACGAAGAGAGTTTTTCTCCCCTTCTGGAGTATCCGCACTATACCAGACCGGCTGAATTTGCTGGTCTTAAGGTGCCTGAGGTTCTACTCTCGGGTCATCATGCCAGGATTAATGATTGGCGTCGACTACAGGCTTTGAAACGGACTTTCGAGCGGCGTCCCGATCTTCTTGCTCAAGCTGAATTGACTGCACAGGAAGAAGATCTTCTGGTTCAATGGCGGCAACATGATAATAAGCTCGATGAGGTCTGAATTTTTATATAATTAACGTTTTTGAATCTTAAGTATTGTAAGTATTAGAGAGAGAAAAAATGAACACAATTGCACAGATTGAACAAAATAGTATGCGAATGGATGTCCCCCCTTTTAAGGCTGGAGACACCTTGAAAGTGCATGTTAAAATTCGTGAAGGTGAAAAACAGCGGATCCAGATTTTTCAGGGTTTTGTCTTGCGTCGTCAGGGGGAGAGTAGCCGTGAGACCTTTACCGTGCGTAAAGTTTCCGGTGGTATTGGAGTCGAACGGACCTTTCCTGTGCATTCACCAATGGTTGATAAAATTGAATTGGTTAACCGCGGCCGGGTTCGCCGGGCCAAACTTTACTATATGCGTAAACTGCGTGGTAAGGCGGCGCGGATCAGAACTATCAACTAGTTTGTCAGGCATCAGGGGTATCAGCTGACAGCTGTCACCTGATACCTTCATTCTATGGGTTGTTCGCCGAGAAAAGCTATCGTCAGGCTCATGACCCGTCTTGGACGGCCGCTTGTTGTAGGTGTTGATGAGGTTGGCCGGGGATGTCTGGCGGGGCCGGTGATTGCTGCAGCAGTTTGGTTGCCTCCCGACTTTTCCATAGTCGGGGTGGACGATTCCAAGAACTTGAGCCCCAGGCAGCGTGAGCTGATTTTTAATCAATTAGTGAAAGCCGGTATTCCCTTTGGCCTTGGCGTGGTCTCCGCTGAGGAGATAGATCATATCAATATACTGCAGGCATCCCTTAAAGCAATGGTCAAGGCCCTGACGTCAATGCGTCAGGTTTTTGATCTGGTGGTGGTTGACGGCCGTCAACGTTTGCCTTTGCACCTTCCTCAATACCCTTTGATCCGGGGTGATTCTCTTTGTCAGCCGGTTGCGGCGGCTTCAATTATTGCAAAAGTCGTCCGTGATCGACAGATGCTCTATTATGATCATCGTTTCCCCGAGTATGGGTTTGCCCGTCATAAAGGCTACGCGACGGCGGCTCATCGTCGCGCCCTTATCCTTAACGGACCTTGTGCCTTGCATCGTAAAACCTTTCGTTGTAAAACTGTAGAGTGTGATGAGTGAAGATTTGCGCCATAATCTCGGGCGATGGGGTGAAGATACGGCGGCCGTCTACCTGAAGAACCAGGGAATGTCTATTGTTGAGCGTGGTTTTCGTTGTCGTTTTGGTGAAATAGATATTATTGCTCAAAATTCAGAAGTTATGGTGTTCTGTGAGGTTAAAACCCGTCGCCGGGAGACCTTTGGTGCACCCCATGAGGCGGTCTCATGGACGAAGCAGAGACGTTTGATCAAAACTGCCGGCTGGTATCTCAACCAGTGCTCTTGGGATGGTGAACTGCGCTTTGATGTGATCGCAATCTTGGCTCCGGGAGGCGGAGAGCCCAGTATCGAATGGATACAGGACGCATTTGTCTGGGAATAATAATTAGTGAGAGAGTAAATATGAATAGTGATAAATCCGATTATGAAATGCCTGAAGATGCTGCCGAAGTTGAGCGTCTAAACGATCCAGCTTGGATGCAGAAAACCTTGGGTGAACTCGACGACAATTTGGAATCGGTCACCGATGAGTTGAAAAAATCATATGCTCAGATGGCGGCCGGGGTGGCCCGGGTTGAGAAAGAGGTAAAAGAGGCCTTTGAGGCCGGGGATGAGATGGCTTATCAGGCTGCCAAGATCAAGAAGAATATGATCCTTGAGAGATTAAGAGAATTAGAGGCCTTACAACTTTGAAAGAGATGGCCGAGTTTCTTTTTATGGCAGCGATGCTCAGGCGGACTCCGCGCAGCGGCCTGCAATTTCTCGGCAGCGGTCGGGAATCGGTAGCTGAGCACGTTTTTCAAACCACGATTGCCGGTTATGCTCTGGCGAAAATGGAAATTGAGAGCGGAGTGGAGGTCGATGAGAAGCGGCTTTTGCAACTCTGCCTGTTACATGATCTGCTTGAAGCTCGAACCGGAGATCATAACTACGTTAACAAAAAATATGTTGAGGTCGATGAGGCCCGAGCTTTGGAAGATATGTGTCAGCCGTTATTCTTTGGTGAAGAGATGGCGGCCCTGGTTAAAGAATTTGAAGAAAAAGAGAGTTTTGAAGCCCAATTGGCGGCTGATGCCGATCAGTTGGCGCTTATTGTTTTGGTCAAGGAGCAGCAAGATCTTGGCAACCCATATGCAAAAAAATGGTTGACCGTGGCTCGGCAACGGCTCTTAACTGATTCCGGCCGGGCTTTAGCCAAAGGTTTGTATGAAAGTGACTGGGCTTCCTGGTGGTTCAGTAAGGACAGTAATGAGTGGTGGGTTAACGGTAAAAACAAAAAAGGGGAAAAGTAGATGAAGAGATTATCGATGATGATTGTGGCCGGTTTTTTTCTGACCAGTTTCTTTCTGGTCTCTGTAGTAATAGCGGAAACCATAAAAATTCCTGTAGCTTCTCCTTTTACCGGTCCTCTTGCATCTTTTGGCGAAGGGGTCAAGAATGGTGCTCTGCTTAAAGCTGAGGAAATTAATGCCGGCGGTGGCATTAATGGAAAGCAGATAGAGATCGTTTTGGGTGACGAGCTTTGCGACCCTAAGGAAGCGGCTGCAGTTGCCACTCGTTTTGCCAGTGATCCCAAGGTTGCGATTGTGGTTGGTCATCTTTGTAGTTCAGCAACCCTGGCGGCCCTGCCGATCTATAAAGAAGCCGGGCTTCCGGCGATCACTCCGGCATCGACCAATCCCGAGATCGGAAAATCCAGCCCCTACTATTTTCGTAATGTCTACAAAGATGATTTCCAGGGTGATTTTCTTGCCCGTTACGCCAAAAAAGTGCGTAATTTCAAAAAAATTGCCATTTTTTATGAAGTTAACGACTATGCCATGGGGCTCAAGGATGCTTTTGTCAGTCAGGCTAAGAAGGTTGGTTTACGGATAATCGGAGCCGAATCTTATATGTCGGAAACGATCGATTTCAACGCCCAGCTGACAAAGTTCAAGATGATGCGCCCTGATGCCATCTTTATTCCCGGTTACGCTCCGCAAGCGACACTTTTGATTTCACAGGCTCGTAGTCTGGGAATGAAATGTGCTTTTTTCGGGGCTGATGGTCTCGATGATGCGATTATGCTGAAAAATCCTGACGCCGATGGTCTCTTTGTTACTACCCCTTTTCTGGTTGATCGGGGCGGAGCGATGGTTAAGGAATTTGTGGGACGCTACCAGCGGAAGTTTTCGATTGAACCCAACTGGTTTGCTGCTAACACCTATGATGCCGTCGGTTTGGCGGTTGCCGCAATTACAGCGGCCGGACTTGACCGGGAGAAGGTACGAGCTTATCTGGCTGGAATATCTTCTGAAGAGAAGGCTTTCCAAGGGATAACCGGCGCGACCTACTTTGACGAGAACGGTGATTGTCTGAAAGCTGCCTTTGTTAAGGTTGTCAAAGATGGTAAATGGGTTAGTGCCGAAGAACAGCTCCAATAATTTTTATGCTTGCTGCCATTCTAGATCAATCTTCCCTTTTTCTTCAGCAACTGGTTAACGGTATAACCTTGGGGAGTATCTACGCCCTGATTGCCGTCGGTTATACGATGGTCTATGGGGTCATTCAGTTGATAAATTTCGCCCATGGTGAGATTTATATGATGGGGGCCTTTCTCAGCTTTTCCCTGCTCTCCGGTTTTTTTGGGTTCGGATTGCCTTTCGGTCTGGCCGTAGCCGTATCCGTATTGGTCTGCGCCCTGGCTGGAATTTTACTAGATGTTGTAGCCTACCGGCCTCTGCGCCGAGCTCCCCGGTTGGCAGCTCTAATCACAGCAATCGGCATGTCTATTTTCCTCCAGAATCTGGCCCTCCTGATCTGGGGGGGGCAGATTCAGTCCTTTCCCCAAAACGCTATTCCTGCTCTTCTTTCAGAACCGGCATTACAGCTTGGTGATGTGGTAATCAGCTGGTTGCAGGTGGTCATTCTATCGACAGCAATCTTTTTGATGCTGGCCTTACATTTGATTGTTCATTATACTAGAATCGGACGGGCTATGCGGGCCATCTCCCAGGACAAGACGGCAGCATCCCTGATGGGGGTTAATGTCGACCGAGTTGTATCCTATACCTTTGCTATAGGATCCGGTCTTGGCGGGGTGGCGGGGATTCTGGTCGGGCTCTACTATAATGCCGTCTATCCGACGATGGGTTATTTTGCCGGAATCAAAGCTTTTGCCGCAGCCGTGCTTGGCGGCATTGGTAGTATTCCCGGGGCTATTTTGGGGGGAGGTATTTTGGGCCTGGCCGAAGTTTTCGGCGGAGGTTATATCTCCTCTTCCTATAGCAATGGTATTGCCTATGCCGTGATGATTCTGGTTATTCTGGTCAAACCAACCGGGCTTTTTGGACGGCATCTTCGAGATAAGGCGTGATATGAAAGGATGAAGGATGAAGGATGAAGGATGAAGGATGAAGGATGTACGTTTTACTGCCTACTGAAGACTGGTGACTGACCCATGCATTTAGACGATCGTCTTTTTACTGATAAAAAATTGTACCTGCCTCTGTTGGCCGCCGTCCTGGTTCTGCCCTGGTTACCAATGGGGATTGCCGGACCTTATGTCTTAAGGGTTGCAACCCTGACTCTGGTCTATATGGTTCTCGCCTTAGGGCTTAATGTGGTGCCTGGGTTTACCGGCCTGCTCGATCTTGGGTATGTCGGTTTCTTTGGTCTGGGGGCCTATACTGCCGGTCTTTTGACGGTCCACTATCAATGGAGTTTGTGGTTGGTGCTGCCCCTGGCAGCCCTTAATGGTGCTTTCTGGGGGATTTTGCGCGGGGCCCCGACCTTAAGGCTCTCTGATGACTATTTTGCAATTGTTACCTTCGGTTTTTCAGAACTGATTATCCTGGTTATTCGTAATGAGCTTTGGTTAACCCGTGGTCCCATGGGAGTACCGGGTATCGCTCAGCCTGATATTTTTGGAAAAGTTCTCGACCAGCCCTGGCAGGCTTTTTATCTGATTCTCTTTTTCCTGTTCCTGGTATTGTGGGTGGTGGTCAAGATCCGCAGCTCACGTCTGGGCCGAGCCTGGTTTGCTGTGCGTGAGGATGAGATTGCGGCAGAGTGCGTTGGTGTCAACGTCGCCAGCTATAAGATTATCGCTTTTGCCTTAAGTGCGGCGATCGGGGCTTTGGCTGGGGCTTTTTATGCCCGCTGGTTTCGTTTTATTCATCCCGATATGTTTAAATTCTGGGAATCAATTCTCATTCTCTGCCTCATTGTTTTTGGTGGTATGGGAAGTATAACTGGAGCTCTGCTGGGAGCTCTGATTCTGATTCCGTTGACTGAGCTTTTGCGGATTGTTCTGCCGGCTGAACTTAGCAACGCCCGTTATCTGCTCTTTGGATTGATTATAGTCTTCATGATGCGTTGGCGGCCGGCTGGACTTTTACCCGTTGAAAAAGAGTGAAGGTTTTTTAATGGCCGGTCGTAAAACAGGTGAGATCCTTCTGAAGGCTCACAATGTGGTGAAGAAGTTTGGTGGTCTGACGGCTGTCAAAGAGGTCTCACTAGATGTTCGGGCGGGAGAGATTGTTGGCCTTATCGGACCCAACGGAGCCGGTAAGACCACTTTTTTTAACTGTCTCAACGCTATTGCAGTACCGACTTCGGGTGAGATTACCTTTGCCGGTCACAGCCTTGTCAGCCAGATCAGTCCGGCTACCAGTCGCCTGGTTTTTCGATCAGGACTTCTTTTTGCCCTGCTTTCTTTGCTCTGGTTGCCCCTGGTTTTAGGGGTTGTCTGGCCGGAGACCTTCTTTCGGCTGGAAGCGGTTCTTGCGCTTTCAATTCTGGCTCTCTTCCGTATCTACCTGCTGCGCCCTTTAAGTCTCTTTCGGCCCTGGAGCAGGCTTTTGCTGATTATCTTTGTTCTGGTTGACGGCATTTGTGCGGTCAACTGGCTCTGGCGTAGCCCCGAGTTTTCAGAGGTCAGTTTTTTTAATCTTTTTCCTTTCTACCCACTGCTTGTTCCGGGATCCCTTTTACTTTTGCTTGCAAGCCTGGTTCTTCTGTTGTTGTTTAATCTGCCCAGGGTCAAAGAAGCTTTTGGTCAACACTTAAGGGCCGATGTTATCACCCGCCTGGGTATTGGTAGAACCTTTCAGAACATTCGCCTTTTTTCTTCCCTTTCGGCACTTGATAATGTCAAGCTGGGTCGCCATTGCCGCACCCGGGCCAACTTTTTCGGGATTGTTCTGGCCCTGCCTCAGGCTCGTAAAGAGGAGCTGGATTCAGCTGAGAAAGCGGCTGAATGTTTGAGGTTTGTCGGTCTTGGTAAACAGCTAGTAAGTCGGGCCGGTTCTCTGCCCTATGGTGATCAACGCCGTCTGGAGATTGCCCGGGCTCTGGCTACCGAACCTAAACTGTTACTCTTAGATGAACCGGCGGCCGGGATGAATCCGACCGAGTCAGCCGAGCTCATTACCCTGGTTCGCAGAATCAGCCAGGCCGGCATAGCAGTTCTGATTATCGAGCATGATATGAAGGTGATAATGAATTTGGCCGACCGAATCTATGTTCTTGATCATGGCGAATTGATAGCTTCCGGAACCCCGGTCGAAGTTCGCAGCAACGCTAAAGTGATTGAAGCATATTTAGGAGCTCAGCATGCCGCTTCTGAAGCTTAAAGATATTCATTACTATTACGGTAATATTCATGCCTTAAAAGGGGTTGATCTTGAGGTCTATGCCGGCGAGATCAGAACCCTTATCGGGGCCAATGGTGCCGGTAAGTCGACGACCCTGATGGCGATCAGCGCGATCTTTAAGCCGCAAAAAGGGGAGATTTTATATCATGGCGCACCACTGGCCGGTCGGGCTCCGGATGAGATTGTCAAAGCCGGACTCTGTCAGGTGCCGGAAGGGCGGCGTATTTTCCCGGGGCTGACAATTCAGGAAAATCTTGAGATGGGAGCCTATTGCCGACGGGTAAAAGCCGCAATCAGTGCCGATCTCGAAATGGTTTATGACCTTTTTCCGGTACTCGGTGAACGGCGTCGACAGGCCGGTGGTACGCTTTCCGGAGGTGAACAGCAGATGCTGGCGATCGGCCGCGCTCTGATGTCACAACCGCAGCTTCTGCTGCTTGATGAACCCTCTCTCGGGTTAGCGCCTTTAATGGTGGAAAAGATTTTTTCGATCATTGAGAGGATTGCCGGGGAGGGAATTACCATCCTGCTGGTTGAGCAGAATGCTCACGCCGCCCTTAACCTGGCGGATTATGGTTATGTGATGGAGACCGGCAAGATCATTCTCGAAGCGCCGGCTACTGAGTTATTAAAAGATAAACGGGTTAAAGAGGCCTATTTAGGAGAATAAAATGGAAAAACAGATTATTTGGCGAGTCGAAAAGTCGTGGCCGCAAAAAGAGCAGGGTTTGCGGGTATTTATGATCTCCGATGAGCGGGTATTTTTTACGATTTATCAGGAGTTAGAGGATAAATTAAAGGTCTACAAAGAGCGTAAACTCGATAAATCACTGCTTTTGACTGCTTCGGATTTGACCTCGGCTGACTACTTTGTGCCGCTTAATCAGTTTAAGCATCTTAATGTTTGGGAAGCGGTAAAATGTGCTGCACTGCAGGCCTACAAGGAGGCCGTAGCCCTTAAGATCTCGCCTTTGGTTTTGGTTCTTGATGCTCCTGAGGCCAGTGGTTTTCATAAAAAAGCGCTGGAAGGGATTATCCTCGGCGCTTACGCCTATGAGCAGTTTAAATCTGATCCCAAGGATAGAGATAAAGAAGACTTTTGTCCGGAAGTTGTTTTTGTCGTCGGCGGCCTCGATCTGCCGATTATTGAAGCGGATTTGCGCCGGCTTGAGAAGGTCTGTAAAACGGTTAACCGGGTGCGTGACCTGGTCAACCATCCGCCAGCTTTCCTGGGTCCGGAAGAGTTTGTCGATGAGGCCGTAAAAAGTGCTGGTCGCTGTGGATTGCAGATCGATCTCTGGGATGAAAACCGCCTCTTAAAAGAGAGTTATAATGGCCTTCTGGCAGTGGGTCGCGGCAGTAGTAAACCGCCGCGCATGGTGATGTTGACTTATGAACCGGAAACGGCTGAGTCAGGCGTAATTCCACATGTTGTCCTGGTTGGTAAAGGAATTACTTTTGATTCCGGCGGGCTGTCGCTTAAACCGGGAGCCTCGATGGTCGATATGAAGTCCGATATGGCCGGGGCCGCTGCTGTCCTGGGCGCGCTCGAAATTATCGGTCAACTCGGGGCTCAAGTCAAGGTGACGGGGATTCTGGCTCTGGCAGAAAATATGCCGAGTGGTGATGCTCAGGCTCCAGGCGATATTATTGTTATGAAGAACGGTAAATCCGTGGAAGTCAAAAATACCGATGCCGAGGGCCGGCTTATTCTGGTTGATGCTTTGCAGTTGGGAGCCTCTTTGAAACCTGATTACATGGTTGATGCCGCCACCCTGACCGGTGCCTGTCGCGTCGCCCTGGGTATTCAAGTGGCCGCAGTTTTAGGTCGTGATCGGGATTTGATCTCCCGGCTAATTAAATCCGGCGAAGAGAGCGGTGAAATTATCTGGGAGCTGCCGCTTGAAAAAGCCTATCTTGAAGATATGAAATCTGATTTCGCTGACATCTCCAACATTGGCAACAGTGCTTATGGCGGGACGATTACAGCCTCTCTTTTCTTGAGTGAATTTGTCCCCGAAGAGATCCCCTGGGCCCATCTCGATATCGCCGGGCCCGCCTATCCCGGGAAAAAATGGAAATATTTTGCCCCTGGTGCCACCGGCTTCGGAGCTCGGCTTATGGCCGGACTGGTGAAAAACCTACAGAAGTGATTTAATTTTATGCCCTTACCTCTGGTCAGCGCCATTATCCCGACGTTCAACCGGGCCCAACCGTTGATTAGGGCGGTTGCCTCGGTTCTGGCCCAGAGCTACCCCAATGTTGAAGTTATTGTTGTTGACGATGGCTCGACCGATAATAGTAGCGACCTTTTGCGTAACCGATTCGGATCAAACCTTCGGATTTTATGCCTGCCTCGCAACCGTGGTGTCAGTTATGCCCGTAATCGCGGGATCGAACTAAGTAGCGGTTCGTTTATCGCTTTTCTCGACTCCGATGATCTTTGGGAGCCTGAAAAAACCGAGCGCCAACTGGCTTTCATGCGGGCCGATCCCGATATTCTGATCTCTCAGACTGATGAGATCTGGATCCGCAACGGCAGACGGGTCAACCCCTGTAAACACCATAAAAAACCTTCCGGTGCCATTTTTGCCGAGTGCCTGCCTCTCTGTGTTGTCAGTCCCTCTGCTGTCATGATGCGGCGTCGTTTTTTTGCCGAAATCGGCCTCTTTGATGAAAATCTTCCGGCCTGTGAGGACTACGACCTCTGGCTCCGAACTGCCTGCCGTTACTCCATCCCTTTGCTGGCTGAAAATCTGGTGGTAAAGTTCGGCGGTCACGACGATCAGCTCTCGCGAACTATTCCCGCCCTTGACCGCTACCGTATTGTCTCCCTTTTGAAAATTCTTGCCGGTGATACCCTGACCCCCTCACAGAAAACTCTGGTCCTTGCCACTCTTGAACGTAAAAGCAAAATCTATCTCAAAGGCTGTCGCAAACGCGGCCGCATCGTGGAAGCTGGAGCCCTTGAGCAATCATTGGGAGATGTCGGCTTGCAGATAAGCTAGTTCCGTCTGCCTTCTATTCGAACACTTGTACCCTTTAGGGTGAAAATTCTAATTCTTCAAGACACCCATAATTGTCAGAATGATTTGGTTGTGCTAGAATTCAGGTTACTCAATAGCAAAAAGCCTGTTAGTGTTCGGTTTTATTGGGTTTGCTAATGTACAAGTAAGCGGGAGGAGTGAGTGATAAGAGAAAACCTGCTCAGTTTAGGTTCCGCCGTCGCCGGGATCGCAAGCCTTTTTTTAAGTGGTATGTTTGCTCTTGCGGTGGCCTTTGTGGCCGTTATGCTCGCTTTTTTCGCCGGCCGGCGTAAGGAGAAGTTCTACACGTTCGGGATGTTGCTGGGAGCGGTTGTGCTGATCTTTGTTAACTTGCAGAATATTGGTATTATTAAGGACGATGCGAAAACTGAGATTGAAACTGTTTACAACTCCATGCGTTTGTCTAACCAGGCTTACGCAATGTTGGGCGCTGGAAGTCTAGATGATATAGGAGAGGTTTTGGATCAGGCCTTGGTCAAAGCCCGCAAGGTGGATACGGAACTGATTGACCAGTTGATTCCTGGATTTAAAAGCCATTTCGAATTGGAATATATCGAAGGTTTTACCCTGTTCAAGGATGGGGTTGTCACTTCTGACGTTGGTGAAAAACTGAAAGGTGCTGTGCTTATCGACTTATGGGCAATATGGAGTCGTGAAAACAAGGATAAACTGGAAAAGGCCCGCCAGAAAAACCCTTCACTTGTGGCCTTCATTTTCTAAAAAAAAATTAGGAGAGGCAAAATGTCTAATTATGATTATGATATAGGTATTATTGGTGGTGGAGCTGCAGGACTCACGGTTGCCTCCGGCGCGGCTCAGTTGGGCGCGAAAACCTTATTGGTAGAAAAAGAGATGGAGTTGGGCGGCGACTGTCTTCATTATGGTTGTGTGCCCAGCAAGACCCTGATTAAGACAGCCTATGTCTATCATCTCATGAAAAACGGGCCGAAATTTGGTCTCCCTGAGGTCGATTTGCCACCGGTTGATTTTGCTGCGGTCTCTGAACGGATTCGCTCGGCGATCGCTGTTATTCAGAAACATGACTCGGTTGAACGCTTCTGCAAACTCGGCGTTAAAGTCGAATTCGGAGATCTGGAGTTCAGTGACGAACATGCTATAAATCTTGACGGTAAATCAATTTCTGCTCGCACCTGGGTGGTCGCCACCGGTTCCTCCTCAGCTGTTCCTCCGGTTGCAGGGCTCGATGAAACCCCCTATTTGAGCAATCGCGACATTTTCTCTCTCAAAAAACTTCCCGGTTCGTTAATTATTCTCGGCGCTGGACCGATTGCCATAGAGATGGCGCAGGCCTTTTGCCGACTTGGTAGCAGGGTAACGGTAATCCAGCGCAGTGGTCAGATCTTAAGTAAAGAAGACCAGGATCTGGCTGAAATAGTGCAACAGGTTCTGGCAGAGGAGGGCGTTGATTTTCAGATGCATAGTTCAATCGTTTGCGTTAAAGATCTCGGTCATGAACGGGAAGTGGTGGTGAAAACCAAAGCCGGTGAGACTTTAAACCTTAGAGCTGAAGCCCTTTTCGTGGCTATGGGCCGGACCCCCAACGTTGCCGGGCTTGGTCTCGAAAAGATCGAAGTGCCCTTCGATCGCAAGGGAATTAAGGTGAACAGCTATCTCAAAACCCGTCACAAGCATATCTATGCCGCCGGTGACGTTATCGGCGGCTATCAGTTCACTCATGTGGCCGGTTACGAAGGCGGCGTGGTTTTAAGTAACGCCATTTTTCATATACCAAAAAAAACCAATTACACTAATGTGCCATGGTGTTCCTACACGCATCCGGAACTGGCCAGTATCGGCATGAACGAAAAAAGTGCCAAGGATGCCGGTATCGACTACTCGGTGTGGAGTGAAGAGTTTAGTGACAATGACAGAGGTATTAGCGAAGGAGAAAGTGTCGGTCGCATCAAACTGCTGCTCAACAGCAAGGAGAAACCCCTTGGCATTCAGATTTTGGGCCCTCATGCCGGAGATCTCTTAAGTGAATGGGTGGCTATCATGAATGGCAATGTGGGGTTGTCAAAAATTGCTTCAGCTATCCATCCCTATCCAACTCTGGGTGAGATCAACAAAAAGGTGGTGGGCTCGGTTTTTGCCAAAAAACTATTTTCGGATAGAGTTCGCAAGGGACTCAAATTTTTCTTCAACTTCAAGGGCCGAGCTTGCACCTGTGGTCAGGATGTTGTCTGCGAGGAAGAGATGCAGAATGTCATGTGATTACGGGAAGATCGGTAAACATTTCATGTCGTCAGTATTCGCTTTGGTTGATTGCAATAATTTCTATGTCTCCTGTGAGCGGGTGTTTAACCCTAAGCTTGTCGGCAGACCGGTTATCGTTTTATCCAATAATGACGGATGTGCGGTGGCCAGGTCAAATGAGGCTAAAGCTCTGGGTATCAAAATGGCGGTGCCGGTATTTCAGATCAAGGATCTTATCAAACATAACAAGGTTCAGGTCTATTCATCCAACTACGCTCTTTATGGTGATATGTCACAACGGGTCATGCAGACGCTTACACAATTTACGCCTGACCTGGAGATCTATTCCATTGATGAAGCCTTCCTCGATCTTGCCGGCTGTAAACGAATTAACCTTACGGAGTACGGCCGCAATATAAAAACCACGGTGGAAAAATGGACCGGAATCCCGGTTTCCGTTGGTATTGCCGGTACCAAAACCCTCGCTAAAATAGCCAATCACCTTGCCAAAAAATCAAAGAAAGCCAATGGCGTGCTCGATCTGACCACGGCAAAATATATGGACCAAGCGCTTGCGGCCGTTGCTGTCGGTGAAGTTTGGGGTGTCGGCAGAAAATACGCCGGGTTTTTAAAGGCTAACGGTATCGATAATGCCCTGCAGCTACGTGATGCTGATGACAATTTTATCAAAAAGAAGATGGGTATTGTTGGTCTCCGGTTGCTTAATGAACTGCGTGGTATCTCATGTTATCCGATCGAGCAGTCACCGCCCCGGCGGAAGTCGGTCACCGTATCCAGGACTTTCAAAAAGGCGATAGCGTCTCTTGATGAACTGCTTGAGGCGGTTGCCGCCTATGTCTCGACGGGGGCTGAAAAACTAAGGCAAGAGAATTCTGTTGCCGGGGTCTTGATTGTCTACGTGATGACCAATCGTTTTAAAGATGATTATTACTACAATAGTGTTACGCTTAAACTTCCGGTTCAGACCAATGATACCTCGGAGTTAATTGGCTACGCCCGGGAAGGACTCCGGGGGATTTACAAAAAAGGAGGCCAGTATAAAAAAACCGGTATCCTGTTACATGATCTGGGGCCGGAAACCTTGGTTCAAGCCAACTTTTTTGATACAGTTGACCGGAATCGGTCAAAAAAACTGATGCAAGCGGTTGATGCGATCAATTGTGAGATGGGTTCCGGCGCGATTAAGTATGGGGCTGTCGGAGTAGGTCGCAATCAGAGCTGGAAAACGGCTTTTAATCAGCGTTCCAGGTCTTATACAACCCATTGGGACCATCTCTTGGAAGTAACCTGATGGAATACTTTGCAGAATTTGGTTATGCCGGACTTTTTTTAGCCTCATTTTTAGCAGCAACAATATTACCGTTGAGCTCTGAAGTTGTGCTTGGTTTTTTGTTATTGAATGGCTTGAACCCGACTCTGTTAGTAAGCGTTGCAACGTTTGGCAATGTCCTTGGGGCATTTGTGAATTATGCGATAGGTTTTTGGGGCAGTCTCTTTCTGGTCAGGAAGGTTTTGAAAATATCAGAAGATGAATCTGTTAAAGCGCAACAAACGTTTAAAAAATACGGAGTTTTCAGTCTCTTTTTTGCATGGGTACCTGTAGTCGGCGACCCCTTAACCTTTATTGCCGGCGCCCTGAAAATAAATCTTCTAATATTTTTCATCCTGGTTACATCAGGTAAATTGATTCGTTATGTGATCATCAGTTATGCAATCTTGACGTAAAAATGAGATAACTATTCAGGTAAATAGATTCAGTGTTGTCTTGTTAGGACGTTGTATGTGACAAATTCCGGGATATTTGGTCATTTTCTTCCGCTTTTTGTGAAAAATATTGTGCTTTTCTAAGCTCGCTCCGCCAAATTGCTAAACTCGCTCGTTCCTCGCTCAAACAGACGCAATTTTATGGCTCCGCTTCACTAAGAAAATGCTACAATTTTTTCAAGACGCTTCAGAAAACAACCAAATATCCCTCAAAGCAAGTTTGCAACCGGACACCACTGGGTAGATTCATAACTTTGGCCGGCCAGAAGTTATTTTTTTCGTTTTTGGTCTTTGGTCAAGTCATTTCAACTGATTTGCGTATGGCCAGGGGTTCGAAGTAAGGGCAGTGCGGGAGGCGCCGGCACTGGTAACTCTGATTGCTGCCGTACCGGTCAGGGGGCAGCGATTTTCACAGATGCCGCAGCCAATGCAGAGACGGTCAATGACGTAGGGCTGCTTGATTTTAACTGCCTCGCCTTGTTCATTCAGGATGGTGGCGATGC
>JANTGZ010000018.1 GCA_024762675.1 Thermodesulfobacteriota bacterium
CAACTTGTTAGTTACTTTTTTGTTGTGTGGGTTATGGCATGGGGCTAGTTGGAATTTTGTGTTATGGGGATTTGGGCACGGGGTTTTTCTGATTTTGGAGCGCCTTGGCCTGTTGAGCTTTCTTGAACGTTTACCAAGATTTTTCCGACATACTTATGTAATCTTGCTGGTTTTGTTGGGGTGGGTTCTGTTCAGGTCTGAGACTTTAGAGCAGGCAGGAGATTTTTATTCAGTCATGTTTGGTTTTTCATCGGCTAACTTTTCTCCATCTCTAGTGGGTGAATTTGTCGGGGCAAAGCTCTTTTGTGTACTATTTATCGGAGTCGTCGTCGCAGTTCCATCTTATCCATTTTTACGTGAAGTCTGTTTTGCTGCATTTAAAATAAGAGGGTCATTTTTAACTCGAAGTTACGACGTTGCATCGGTGGCCTGGGGCTGTTTGCTGTTTATTTTTTCGGCGATGAGCCTGGCCGCTGGGGTTTATAATCCTTTTATCTACTTTCGCTTTTAGGGCTTTCACAGATGTTGCGATGGCTGCTTTTTATATTCATGATTTCACTCCCGTTTATGGGGATGTGTTTGGGCTACTCCGATTCGAGCAAAAAATTTGAAGCGATAGAGCAGCGACCAAAAACAAGACTAGCTTATGCTGATCTTTCAGCCCCAAGCCGATTGCCTGATAAAGTTAGCGCCAGTTTTGATGATAATTTTGGTTTCCGGGAGGTCTTGATTGATGGTTACGCGGCGCTTCTTTATAAACTATTCAGAAAGACGATAAATCAGGAGAGGGTGGTTGCCGGGAAGGACGATTTCTTCTTTTTGGGTAACTATTTTTCTCAAGTAATAGATGCTAATCGCGGCCGTCTCAAGATTACGGATAGAAAAATTCATAGTTACGTGGAAGCACTGCTTTGTCGGCAGAGAGCGGCTGAAAGGCAGGGGATAGAGTTTTACTTGGCTGTAGCACCAAACAAACACTCAATATATCCTGAAAAACTCCCACCCTGGTGCAACCCTAAAAAGGCCGGTAATCTCTATGACAGGTTTTATCTACAGGCTGAAAAAAGCGACTTGAATCTGATAAAAATTAAAGACAGGCTACTTTTTCTCAAGCCGCAATACGGTGAAATGCTGTACCAGAAATCTGATTCCCACTGGACTGATTTGGGGGCCTATATTGCAGCCAAAGAAGTCCTGACTCATTTTGGTGATGCTAAAGTTTGTTTACCTGCTAATCTATCTTCGCTGGAGCATGCTCGATTTTATAAATTTGGTGATTTATTAACTATGGCGAGAATTACCTCTCTCTTTGGGCCCGAGGATTTTTATAATGAGTTTTTAAAATGGCCCGAAAGTACGGGCTCTTTATCGATGAAATCACTTTTGCCTGATGCGGTAAGTAACTCTTTTTCTTCGGTTCCGGATAATTTTCAGATAGCTTATCTAAATGATTGTATCATTAAAAATAATCGAGTTAAAAGCGGTCTAAAATGTCTATTTTTAAGGGACTCTTTTTGTACGCAGATGAGCCCTTTCTTCAACCAGGCTTTTTCGGAGATAATTTATTTGCACTATGAAAAAGCTGAAAACTCCAATTTTTCCGAACTTTTGGAGAGATTTAAGCCTGATATGGTTGTTTTCGAGTTTGTCGAGCGCCAACTTTTATCAACTCGGGTGCATAGTGTAAATAATAGCCTGGATAATTTGCCCAAACTGAGCCGGGATAATAGTTATAAAAAAAAGGTGAAAAGGGTTTTTGGGGAGAAGTTCATTTTGCGCGAAATCAGCTTTGTTGCAGATAAAAAGGGGCTGGAACTTTCTCTTCTATGGGAAAGCCGCATCTCCCAGAAATTGAAATATATTAATGCTGTTCATTTGGTGGACCAACAGGGTAATATCATCGACCAGGTTGACAGGAAGCAGAATTTACAAGAAAGAACAGCTGCGGCGGGTGAGCAGTGGAGCGAGAGCTTCTTCTTCTCTACAGAGAGGCTTGAAAATATCAATGCCCTGGCTTTTGCCCTCTACGCTTCTCCGGACAGGTTGCTTACGGTAGATAGCGGAGTTAGAGATTGGCAGAACAAAAGGCTTATTGTCAGTCGCAGTGAGTGGGGGAAAGACTTTTCTGGTCCACTTGATGATGTGGAGAGGGAGAACAGGTAAAAGATGGCACCTTTGCTTACAGTTATTATTCCGGCTTACAATCATGAGGATTTTGTGGTTGAAGCGATAGAGAGCGTTTTGTCTCAGAGCTTTAAAGACTTTGAGCTGCTGATTATTGATGATGGCTCAACTGATTCTACGTTAGACCTGATACGTACTTTCGATGACCCTCGAATTACTGTCATTGTGCAGGATAATAGAGGGGCTGCAGCGGCTTTAAACCGGGGGCTGGAGCAGGCTAAAGGGCGCTATATTTCTATCCTTAATTCCGATGATCGTTACCATCCTGATCGTTTGCAAATATTGTGTGAAATACTGCAAAACAACTCCCAGGTGCAGTTGGCAGTTACAGGCATTAACGTTATTAATAGTGAAGGAAAAAGTGAAGCGGCGGGGTGGCTGGAAAGAGGCCGCGATTATTACCGGAAAAGTGGAAGTGTTTTTTTTGCAGCAATACGTGATAATTTTATCTGTACGAGCTCGAATTTTTTCTTTCGTCGGGAATTATTGTTAAAAACCGGACTCTTTCTACCCTTGCGTTACTGTCATGACCTCGACTTTATTCTTCAGGCTTCGGTCCATGGCGAGGTTCGTTGTTTGGATGAGGTTTTATTGGGCTATCGAGTACACGGTTGTAACACTATAAAAGAGAGCGGTACAGATGGTGGTGAACTTTTTAAGTTTGAAGTGTCATCTGTGATAGCATATGCTTTGGGGCAGAAGGGGCTCTCTTTGCGGACAGCCCCTTTTTTCCTGGAAGAAATTTTACAAACCCAGATGGGGTCGGTGTTGGATTTAGTGGCCCTTATGGTCGGTTTTTTTAAGGGAATGAGTTTTGATCGTCAGCAGTTTTCACAGTTGTTGGTTGATGCTGAACATCCTCTTAAAATAGCACTTCTAAAGTTGATTAGAGAGAGGGATGAGAAAAGTAAGCTGCCCTGGAGTATGTATTATGATATTTTGGAAAAATATGAAGAGAAGCAGAGCACTATATCAATGATGAGTCAAACGCTGCAGGAAAAAGAGCAGCAGTTGGGGGTTTTTGAAAACAAGGTAGCGGATTTAAATCAAAGGATTTTTTCACAAAATGATACACTTGAATCACAACATGATCAGATAGCGCTACAAGAGCAAAAAATAGAGTGGTTAGAGGGTGTGCTCAATGAGATTTACAGTTCTCGCGGATGGCTGTGGCTGACGCGTTATCGCAAGCTCTACGACAACTTGCAGAACTTGATTTCGAAAATATCCAGGGCTGCAGAAGATAACAAGCTGCCGGAAAAGGAGAGCTGTGAATATAGGGTGAGAATTGTCCATCCTGTTAACGAGAATCGTCCTCGAGTGGTGCACGCAATTGCCAATGTTATGACGGGAGGCTCAACTCAGTTGGTGGTTGATCTTTATGAGCGCCTGGGTCACAAATATGAGCAGGTCGTGGCAACCATGTTTGCGCCGGAGACTTCCGCCTATCATGGCTTGCCGGTTTTTGACTTTTCCGGGTTAGCCACCGCCCAGGAGTTTGCAGAATTTTTAAAAGAGAGAAAGGCAGACCTTTTGCATGTGCACTATTGGGGTGAGTGTGATGAGAGCTGGTACCGGAAAATTTTTGCAGCAACTGAATTTTACTCCTGCCCTGTAGTTGAAAATATTAATATTCCGGTCTCCGCCTATCTGCACCCTGCAGTCAGCAGATATGTCTTTGTCAGTAACTACGCCGCAACCTACACTGCACCTCTGCCGCAAAACTCTCAAGTAATCTATCCCGGCAGTCATCTCTCAAATTTTACCCGGCAGGAGGTTGAGGTGCCGGATGATGTTATTGGTATGGTCTATCGCCTGGAAGCCGACAAACTTAATGAAGAGTCTATCGAGGTTTTTATTGAGGTCGTAAAGCTACGTCCGCAAACCAGGGTTTATATTATTGGTGGCGGTAGTTTTCTGGCTGGATACCAGAATCGGGTTGCAGAGGAGGGGTTCACGGATAATTTTGTGTTTACCGGTTATGTTCCCTATGCAGAGCTGCCGGCTTACTATCGCAAGCTATCTCTTTTTGTGGCACCTGTTTGGCGAGAGAGTTTCGGACAGGTCTCTACTTTTGCGATGAATATGGAGTTGCCGGTTGTTGGTTACCGGGCCGGGGGTGTGTGTGAGATGATTGGCTGCGAAGCCTGCTTTGTTCAGGGTAAAGATGCTTTGGCGGCTTTGATTGTTGACTTACTTGAGGACCGCCAACGTCGCATTGAGTTGGGTCGGGCTAATCAGAAGCGGGCTCTGGAACTGTTTTCAGTAGAGTCGATGGTCGAAAAATATGATCAAGTTTACAGCCAGGGACTTGAACCCGGGATGTAGTTGATAAGGGGATTGTAAAGCATGAAAGTTTTGCTGGTTGTTCACTATTTTTTTCCGGATCATTTTTACGGAACGGAAACCTACACTCTGGAGCTGGCAAGGGATCTACGGCGGCGCGGTTATGACGTCGAAATTCTCAGCGCCATGTCTTTCGGAGAAAAAGGGGGGCAGGAAAAACTTTTATTCAACTATCAGTATGATGGTTTTAGCGTCCATTGTGTCGATTATAACTTTGCCCCTCACTCCTGTTTCAGCCAGCTCTACTATCGGCCGGAGATGTTCTCTTTCTACCATGAACTACTTTTAGAGATCGCACCTGATCTTATGCATGTTACCCACCTGATGAACCATACAGCCGTCATTTTGAATGTGGCCGAAGAATGCGCTATTCCGGTAATGGCGACGTTAACAGATTTTTTTGGTATCTGTTTCAACTCCCGCCTCTCAGATATTAATGGTGAGTTGTGTTCGGGGCCGAACTATTCGGGGAGTAAATGTTTACGTTGCTATATGGAGGCCATTGGGGTTGAAGAGTCAGCAAAAAGTTTTGCTGTCAGTCGACAGTTGGCAGCAAAAAGTTATTTCCGAGGTTTTTTATCTTTTTGTTTTGCCTGGTTGGCAAAACTGCCTGTGGCCATGAAACGGGGTCCTCTGGTTCAGGTTCGGGATTTGACAAAAAGGGCCGACTTACTGCACTCAGTTTATCAAATATACCGAAAAATGGTAGCTCCGACCGATTTTTTATATGATGCTTATGTTGACAACCGTTTTTTAAAAGAGAAGATGGTGAAGATTAATTTTGGTATTAATTGGGATGTTGTCGCTGCCCATCGTAAGCTTCGTAAATACGATTCCAGTCGTCCGTTACGCTTTGGCTATATCGGGCAGTTGGCCGATCATAAAGGGGTTGATATGCTGGTTCGAGCCTTTAAGGCTACTGGTGGAAATAAAGAGTTGCTGCTGTACGGTTCTCCGGGGCCCGGTTCTCCCTATTATGAAAAACTGGTAAAAATAAGTGATGGTGAAAAGTCAATTGTTTTTGCCGGTACCTTTCCGGAAACCGAACTTGGTGAGCGCTTGTCGGAGATTGATGTTCTGGTTATTCCATCGCGGTGGCACGAAAACAGTCCTCTGGTTCTGCTTTATGCTTTGGCCACCAGAACCCCGGTGATTGTCAGTGCGGTTAAAGGGATGACCGAGTTTGTTCGCGACGGAGAGAATGGTTTGACCTTCAAGCGCGGAAGCCTGGCTGATTTGACCAGAGTGCTGGAGAGAATTATGAAAAATCCGGCAATTATAGAGGAGTTTTCCAGACAGGCGGATTATCGCAAAACAATATCAGACCATACAGATGAAATTGAGAACCTCTATCGGGAAATCTTAGATTAGTACCTTACAGGTTATTTTCTTGTTTTTTAACAAGAAAATAACCTGTAAGGGTTACTTATTTGCGGGCCGTTAAAGCCCGTTTGGGTTGCGGGAATTGTTCCCGCATTAGATATTATGGTTGAACAAAGTTATTTATATGACTAAATTTTGGAGTTTCTATCTACCGCAGTTTCACTCTATTCCCGAAAACGATGCCTGGTGGGGTGAGGGGTTTACCGAGTGGAGCAATGTAAAGACGGCAGCGCCACAATTTTTAGACCACTATCAACCCCATGTCCCGATGGGAACAGGCTATGAAAATTATTACGACCTCAGCGATCCGGTAGTCCTGGTTCACCAGGCCATCCTGGCCCGCAAATATGGTATCCACGGGTTTGTTTTTTATCATTATTGGTTTTCCGGAAAGCGTTTATTGGAATCCCCGGTTAACTATCTTTTAGGAAATCGTTATTTTAAAATGCCTTTTTGCCTTTGTTGGGCCAATGAGAGCTGGACCCGGCGCTGGGATGGTCTCGACAGCGATGTGCTGATGCCGCAGAGCTACTCAGCCGAAGATGATGAGAGGCATATTCGCTTTCTACTGCCGATTTTTAAAGACAAGCGTTACTTTAAGCATCGGGGGCGGCCGGTTTTTATCGTTTATCGCAGTGAAGAGCTACATGACCCGCAGCGGACACTCGAAATTTGGCGCTCTGAGGCCAGAAAGGCCGGTTTTGACGACCTCTATTTATTAAGGGTTGAAGGCTTTCAGGGTGATCTTGATCCGTTGCGGCATGGCTTTGATGCCGCTATCGAATTTGCCCCGGATTGGCGTTGTCTGACGCGTCGGGTCTACCTCGATAAGCACGGCCGCTGGAGCTCGGATCAGGAGGGTGCTCTTGCCGGAACGATTCGAAATCGGGTTTTTCTCTATGATGATGTGGTGCGGGCCATGTTGGCCAAAAAAAAGCCCGCCTATAAGCGCTATTATGGGGTCTTTCCCGCTTGGGACAACACAGCTCGACGGCAACAGCACAGCGCAACCATTATTCACAAGGCTACTCCACAAAAGTACCAGCGGTTTTTGGAAGAGGTGGTAGAGCGTACCCGCAGGGATTTTGCTGAAGATGACAGGCTGGTTTTTATCAACGCCTGGAATGAGTGGGGCGAAGGCTGCCATCTTGAGCCGGACAGCAGGCATGGTAAAGCTTTGCTAGAAGCCTCTCGCCGGGTGGCGGAGTTATAAAAGGGAAGTAAAAGGTGCATAAAATATTGTACCATCTTCATAGAGTGGTTCTGTTTCTGCTGCCGTTAAAATTTAAAAATAGTCTCAAGGGCTCCCCCCTATATAAAGATAGCCTCCAACCAGGGTTGGCCCGGATTGTTTCATTAGGGACGGTCTTGTCAGCCGGTATCCGGAAGCGCTCAATCAAGCCCATTGTGATCAATCAGCAGCCGTGGTCTGGACCTCTGGTCAGCGTGATTGTCACCTGTTATAATTATGGCGCCTACCTCAATCAGGTTCTTACTTGTTTAGAGTCGCAGTCATGGCGGAATTTCGAAATTATTCTTATTGATGACGGTTCGACCGATCCTGAAACCATTGCCGAAATTGATAAGCTTAAAAAGTTTCAGTCGCCGCGCCTTAAAATTTTGCAGCAAATCAATCAGGGGGTCGTCGCGGCCCGCAATAATGCTATTGCCCAGGCGCGCGGAAAGTATATTTTTCCTCTCGATGCCGATGATACGATAGATAAATTGTTTTTGGAAAAATGTCTTCTCCTGCTCGAGAATTCACCGGAACATTTCTTTGTTTATTCCTGGACCAATTCGACAGGAGCCGAGGATTTTATCTGGAAAACCAGAGACAGTTCACCGGATCTTCTATTAGAAGAAAACCGGATGGGTTTCGCGGTCTTTAGAAAAACCGCTTTTAATCAGGTGGGGGGCTACAATCCGGTAATGGCCGGTGGTTTTGAAGATTGGGAGCTCTGTGTTAACCTGGTTGTTCATGGTTATGTTGGTCGAGTGATCAGGGAGCCTCTCTACAACTATTGTGTTAAACCGGGGGCCCGTAATTTCCATGCGCTTAAAAAATTTAAAGATCTGAAAATCAAAATTGGAAATCTGCATAGAGAGACCCTTAAGGTTCAGAAAAAGCGACTCGTGAAACTGGCTCGGCAACTCTATCGAGTGGACGGCTATTTGGTTAATTTAGCCCGTGACCTGCAAGCTGAGGAGGCGCCCAAAAGCTTCCTGCTGGATCTCTATAATAGTGACGAGTTTGGCCGCGGTGATGTCGAACCGCTTTCTGTTTTCAAAGATATTTTGTTGTGGGCCGGCAACTCACCGGCAACGATTCTCCTGACCCTGGACATTCGCTGGCGGGAGCGATTTCTCCCTAATGATCTTGAGAACCTCTTTGTCTACTATCCGGAGCAGTATCATCCCGAGCACGATGTGAAACCTTTTTATGAATATCTTGAACACCGCTACCGGCCGGACAAAGTGACATATAAACAGGTTAAGGAGAGAGGTTTTTATGGGAAAAGTTTCCTGGGTTAAAATCGAGGATTATTACCGTCATAAAATGTGTCGGCGTTATGGCGGCATTGTTCCTCAGCATGCCCTTATGGAGTCTATTCTGGCTGAACACTCTGGAGAGTACGAAAAACGTATAAAACAGTTTACCTCTTTTATGGAGCAGTTCCTGACCATTCCCCTCTCTCCGTCTGCTGCCCTTTCGTCGAAAGAGCCGGTATGGAATAACGGCTTCTTTCCGGCTTTAGATGCGATCTCCCTGTTCGGGTTTATTTCTACTTTAAAGCCCCGTATCTATTTTGAGATTGGCTCCGGTCACTCGACCAGGATTGCCGCTAAAGCCAGGGTTTTAAACAGCCCTGCGACCCAAATTGTGTCAATTGACCCGAACCCTAGAGCCGAGATCGATGAGCTTTGTGATGAGGTTGTGCGTAAACCTCTTGAAGAGTGCGATCTGTCGGTATTTGATCAGTTATCGGAAAATGACATACTTTTTTTTGACGGCTCTCACAGGGCTCTACAGAACTCCGATACGACAGTTTTTTTCTTCGATATACTTCCCCGCCTAAAGCCCAATGTATATATCCATATTCATGATATTTACTGGCCTTTCGATTATCCGGATGAGTGGGCCAGGCGAATGTATTCAGAGCAGTATGTCCTGGGCAGCTTACTGCTTTATGCTCGAAAAAGTTACGAGATTATTTTGCCCAACATCTATATCTCCTGGTGTACGCACTTGCTCGACTATTTTCGCGAGCTCTGGAAGTGTCCGAGACTCCAGGGGATAGAAAAAGAGGGGGTCTCTTTTTGGCTCAAGAAGAGAGCTGATGATTAAACCAGCAGCGGGCAGAGAAACCAGGCCAGGCCAAAATCAAGCTCGAGGCTCCTTGTTGGGGCGGTTGCATGAGTTGTGTAATGGCCGGCAGGCGGCTTCTTGGTTGCGGGAGCTGTTGCGCATTATTTTGCCCTCTTCCTGGCGGGAAAGAGTGCGCCGGTGGCGCACTCAAGCAGCCTTTTTCAGATCCAGCCGCAACCTTTGGCCGGCTTTGAAAAAAGATCTTCTCTCTTATGCCGGGCGTTTTCTCAACTCACATTGCTACCGCCAGGAAAATTACGGAGAAGCGCCATTGCTGACTCTGTTGGTCTCCTGTGATTTAAGTGGTGCTCCTTTTAGTGCGTTGTGTGCTTCTCTCAAGGGCCAGACCTGGCCTCATTTTGAACTCTTTTTTTTGCTTCGTGGCGCTGACCATCGATTTACGCAAAAGCTTTCAGTTATGTTGGCCGATAAGGGGTGTGCAAGCTGGAAAGTCCTGGCGGTCGATTCATCCTCCTTGGTTGAGGTTTTTAACCTGGCATTACAAGAAGCTCAGGGTAAATATGTTGTGTCTCTTAAGGTTGGTGATGAGTTGTCGCCGACATTTCTCGAAAAAAGTCTATTGTTGTTGGAAGCCTCACCTCCACATTTTTTCATTCAGAGCCTAAACCAACCCTTTCATGAGGCCGGAGGAGAGGGGCTTGAAATCTTTGAGCCCACTGCCTGTCTCATTGAAAATCGTTTCCGGGCGCTTGTTTTTCCACGTTCAGCCGGGCTCGCATTGGCGGGGTATAATGAAAGTATCCCGTCAGGTTACGAGGAGTGGGAGTTCTATGTTAAGCTGGTTCGGCATGGTTATGTCGGATGCATGATGCCCGACCGGGTTTACCGCTGCAGCTCCCATAGACCGGCTGAGAGTGTGAGTTTCGATTTTGCTCTCAGCCGGAAACGGATACAGGCTTTGTATTGGGGGTATATCTTTAACCACGAGCGCTGGTTGCGCCGTCGCGCCCAGCAATATTGGCAGGTAACTGAGCCGTTATGCAACCTCTTGCCGCCCGCAGGCGCTGAGAAAAAAGTTGTGTTCTGGCTTGATCTGCTGGGGGAGTGTTTTGAACCCTGGAGATTGTTTCCCAGGCTGATGGCTCGGACTGAAGATGCAAAGATACCATTAGTCGTGACCGTTGAGAGCCGCTGGCAATCGTTTTTCAACTATAATAAAAAAGCCGGCCTCCACGTTTATCTGCCCAAAGAGTATAATCTGCAAGGCAAGAGTGCCGATTTTTACCACTATCTTAAAACTTCCTATCAACTTAAGAAAGTATCAGTGGAGGATATTCTGCAATTGCCGGAGCCCGACTCCGGCTCAAGTGAAGCGCAGTTAAGTGGTGGTCTGGAGCCTAAAAATCTTAAACTGAGAATCCTCTATGTTGCTCCCTGGCTAATTACCGGAGGCGCCGATACGATGACGGTTGACTGGTTTTCTCGACTTAAGTCTGAATGGAGTGAAAAATATTTTGTTACCACTCTATTTCGTGATAATAGTTGGTTGCCCAAAATCGCCGACTATGCGCAAGGGGTTTATGATCTGCCGGCATTGGGGTGCTTGGATCAGACGGCGATGACCGATTTCTTACTGGAATTTATCGCCCTGCAAAATATCGATATTTTGCACATTATGAACAGCGAGATAGCTTTTCATGCCCTGCCGAAACTGAAAGAACGCTTTCCCGGGCTCAAAGTGGTTGCCCAATTTCACTGTTTCGATTACTTTCCCGATGGGCGGCGCACCGGTTACGCATTTGAAATGCCGCCGCGTTATGATCATCTTATTGACCGTTATAATCTTGAATATTCTCAGCTTGGCGAGGAGATCGTTCAGCTCAATCCCCATATTGAGAGCTCTAAATTCAAGGTTATACATGGTCGTATCGATAGTGATTTTTATAATCCGGAAGGTCGACAGCCGGCTGCAAAGATCGCGGGATATCGCCGGAAAGGCGTGTTAAATCTTCTCTTTATCGGGCGTTTGGATCGGCAGAAGCAACCCTTGAGGCTTCTCGGCATTGCGAATATTCTGCGTCATCAAGAAATTTCCTTTGTCATGCATGTTATCGGTGAAGGGAACCTTGAATCGCAGAAAAAAGAGTTTCTTGCCGAGTTGCAGCGGCAAGGTTTAGCAGGGCAGGTTCTCTGGCACGGGGAGCAGTCCTTGGTGAGGTTGGTAGATTGGTATATGGTAGCCGACATTCTGCTCCTGACCTCAGATTGGGAAGGGGTGCCGATGGTGCTTTACCAGGCCATGGCCATGGCGGTGGTGCCGGTTGTGGCCGAGGTTGGCGGTTGTGCTGAGCTGGTCACTAAAGAGTGCGGATACCTGGTTGCGGAGCCGAATAACGCAGAAGCCTATGCTGCAGCGATTAGGGAACTTGTCGATGATAAGCGCCGGCAATTGATGGCATCCGCAGCCCGGCAGCGCATGCTGGATCATTTTTCTCTGGTCGATCTTGACCGGGAGTATAAGGTTTTCTACAGGTCATTGGTAAATAATTGACCTGTAAAAAGTTCACTATCAAGCCGAGAGTGAGAGCGGCTTTTGACAAGGATATAGTAATATGAACTATCTGGTTTTGGGTGGGGCCGGTTTTATTGGCTCTCATGTCGTGGACGTTCTGGTTGCCGCCGGTCATCGAGTTCGGGTTTTTGAGCGGCCCGGTTGCGATCTTGAAAACCTGGCCGGCGTCCTTGGCAAAATCGAGTTGTGCTATGGCGACTTTTCTAAAACGGATGAGCTTGACGAGGTTTTTGCGAAGGCCCTTGAAGGTATTGACCTTATAATTCACTTGGTGAGTACGGTGTTGCCGGCCTCTTCCAACATAGATCCACAATATGATATTGAGACCAACCTTAAAGGTACGGTCTGCTTGCTTGAGCAAGCTGTAAAAATGGGTGTGAAAAAGGTGGTTTTCGCCTCTTCCGGCGGTACCGTCTATGGCCCGGCATCAGTTTTTCCTATAAATGAAGAGAGCTCGACCGAACCTCTGTCATCTTACGGTATCATCAAACTGACAAGCGAAAAATACCTTAAACTTTTTCACCACTTGCATGGTCTTGATTATACAGTTCTGCGGATTGCCAATCCTTATGGCGAACGGCAGAAAATCAGTGGCGCCCAAGGGGCGGTTGCGGTCTTTTTGGGACGTATAAAGAGCGGGGAAGTTATTGAGATCTGGGGCGACGGTAAGATCTCTCGGGATTATCTTTATATCGTTGATTTGGCTCGGGCTATCCTGCTTGCCTGTGAAAACAGTTCACCGGTAAAGCTTTTTAACATCGGTTCAGGCTATCCCTGCAGTCTCAATGAACTGATCACCCTGCTTGAAGAGGTTAGCGGATGTCGGGTGCCGGTTGTCTATAAAGAGAGTCGGGCCTGTGACAGCCCGGTGAACTATCTCGATTGCCGTCGTGCTCGACAAGTGCTTGGCTGGCGGCCGCAATACACTTTCCGGGAGGGTTTGCAGCGAACCTGGAAGTGGGTGGCCGGAGCGTGATGGTGAAAAGAAAAGCGGCACCGGTTTCAGTGGTGATCCCTTGTTATCGGGCGGGTACTACGATTGGCAGGGCTCTAGCCTCAGTTGCAGCTCAGAGCCGCAGTCCTAAGGAGGTTATTGTAGTTGATGACGGCAGTGATGACGAGACCCTGAAAGTGCTCGCTTTGATGGCGGAAAAGTATGGTTCGAGCTGGTTGAAAATCTTTTTTCTGGAAAACAATCGGGGCCCCGCAGCAGCTCGAAATTATGGTTGGGAGCGGGCGAGTCAGCCCCTCATTGCTTTTCTCGATGCCGATGACTCCTGGCATGTCGACAAACTTGCCCTGCAGTCTGAGTTTATGGAGAGTCATCCTGAAATTGTTCTCTCCGGTCATGGTTGTGCTGATTACCAAACTCTTATGGCCAGGCTGCCGACGCGTTTTCGAGTTGTTAAATGCTCTCTGTCAGGACTTCTCTATACGAACTCTTTTAGAACTCCAAGTGTTATGTTGCGCCGTGATATCGCATTACGTTTTCCCGAAGAGCGACGTTATGGTGAGGATTATTATCTCTGGCTGAATATTGTCGGGGCCGGTGGCCGGGCAGCTTTTTTAGACCTGCCGATGGCTGTAACCTATAAGTCGGCTTTCGGGGTTGGGGGGCAGAGTGCGGCCCTCTGGCGCATGGAGAAAGGTGAACTTGAGGCTTTGGCTGCGGTCAGGCGCAAAAGAGAGACCTCATTTTTGATCTTTGCCGGGGCTTTTATCTGGTCGTTACTCAAATTTTTTCGACGTCTGTTGATTAGCGAATTTCGTTGTTTTAAGAGGGTTATGGGCTATTCAGTTAAATCTGTTGCCGATGAATCATGTGGTTTTGAGGGGGTATCGCCTGGGTGGAGTTTGGCCGGGCGACAAAATCCAACTATCCTTTTTCTGGTAACCGACGACTGGTTTTTTCTCCTTCACCGCAAAGCTTTGGCCGTTGCTGCTCAGGCGGCCGGATTTAAAGTTCTGGTGGCCACGGCACCCGGGCCCGGGGTGGCTGCAATCGAGGCCTTGGGCTTTACCCACTATTCCTTGAAGATGCGCCGGGCCAGTCGCAATCCGGTTCGGGAAGTGATCGGTTTTTTCGACCTGCTGAACCTCTACCGGCGGCTCAAGCCCGATATCGTTCATCAGGTCTCGATTAAGCCGATTCTTTACGGGTCGTTAGCGGCCCGGCTGGCAGGGGTTCCGGCGGTCGTCAATGCTGTGACCGGACTCGGATTTGTCTTTATCGCCGGCGGGCGGCGTAAAAAATATCTTAGAAATATTATCGAAATGGCTTATCGCCTGACCGGTAGCCGCGCATCTGTCAGGTTTCTTTTCGAGAACCCTGACGATCGCAACCATTTTCTGGCAAGAAAAATTGTTCGGCCGGAACGGGCAGTGCTGATTCTTGGTTCCGGGGTAGCGGTTGAGCGTTTTCAGCCGGAACTCTCTAAACTGAAAGTGGAGGTTCCGGTTGTTCTGCTCGCCGCCCGTATGCTCTGGCATAAAGGGATCAAAGAGTTTGTTGAGGCTGCGCGGGTTTTGCAGGATAAGGGATTGAAGGCCGAATTTTGGCTGGCCGGTATGCCGGATATGAGTAATCCGGCCGCCGTACCGGTTTCCCGCCTGCTCTATTGGCACCGTCAGGGATGCGTTCGCTGGCTTGGTTTCCATAAAGATATGCCGGCCCTTTACCGGCAGGCCGCGATAGTTTGTCTGCCGACCCGGTATCGGGAAGGGATACCGGTCACTCTTCTTGAGGCTGCCGCTTGCGGCAAGCCTCTGGTGGCGACCGATATGCCGGGCTGTAGAGAGATCATCATGCCTGGAGAAAATGGTTTTCTGGTACCTCCAGGTGTGGTTTCAGAGTTGGCTGCAGCCCTTGAGAGATTGATTGTTGATTCCCAATTGCGCTCTGAATTTGGCTTGAAAGGCCGCCGGCTTGTGGAGAAAAAGTTTAGTGACAAAAAAGTAATTGCCGATACATTTGTAGTCTATCGTGAGCTTTTGGGGGAGAATTGGCCACATCCGGAAAAATTTTGATTACCGGGGCCGCCGGTTTTGTCGGGGTTGCCCTTTGCCGTCGGTTGGTAAGTCGGGGGTTGCCGGTTCGGGCGATCATTCGACGTGGAGGGACGCTGTTGCCAGCTGACCTCTCCGGCTCTCTGGATGATGTTGTGGTGGTTGATGATCTGGCGGAGCCGTTGGTTTGGGAAGAGCTTTTGGCCGGGGTTGAGAAGGTTGTCCATCTGGCGGCGCGAGTCCATTGCCAGGGAAAGAAAAGATCGTCATCTGATGACCTTTTCTTTCGTGATAATCTGGATGCTGGTATCACTTTGGGCGAGGCGGCCGTGAGGTTCGGAGTCCGGCGTTTGGTTTTTCTTAGCACAGTCAAGGTTAATGGGGAAGGGGGATGGGGGCCGGATACCCGCCCCTATAAGCCTTCGGACAAGCCTCACCCTCAAGGTGCATATGCGGTCAGTAAATGGCGAGCCGAACAGGAGTTGCGACGTCTGTGTGGTGATTCAGAGGGGCCTGATTTGACTGTGATCCGGACGCCATTGGTTTACGGGGCTGGAGTTAAAGGTAATTTTGCTGCACTCTTGCGCTGGCTTAATCGGGGGTTGCCGATACTGGCTTCCCGGCCCGGTAACCGGCGCAGTATGATCTATCTGGGAAACCTTGTTGATCTGATTGAATTCTCTCTTTTACATGAGGCTGCCGGCGGTCGGATTCTGCTGGCGGCCGATCGTGAAGATTGGTCGATGGATAGGCTGGCAAATTTTTTAGCGAGAGGTTTAGGACGACGGGCTCGAATTTTGCATGCTCCAGAATCATGGCTGCGGTGGGGCGGCAAGATAGTGCGTCGGCAAGAGAGTGCTGTTAAAATGTTTGGCAGCCTGCGGGTAGATAGTCGAGCCTTGGCCAAATTGGCTTGGAAGCCTCCTGTTTCCGAAGATGAGATTTTGCAGGATTTGCCACATTGGCTCAACAAACGTTCATAAATAAAGAGAGTCTTCATCGCTTGCTAATGGATTGTCTTCATTAAAGGTTTTTCATTTGATAAAACAAACTTGACAACTGTCGCATGTGGGCATATAGGCTACTTAAATAGTTGGTTTTTTGATTGAAGGGCTGCTTTAGAGCTCGGTAATTATTTGATAATTGAAGGAGAAGTGTGAAATGATTCGATCTGGAATCAGAAAAGTAATGTCGTTATTGTTGTTGGGGGTTCTGGTTTTGGCCGTAGCCGGTTCAGCTGATGCTTTACAAGGCGGTCCGGACAAGTATGGCTATCGTTATATCGATAGTCTCGATTTAAAAGGGCCGAGGTTCAGCATGGAGAAGCTGGGCGAGGATATGGTTGGTTTTGTAAACTCAAGTGGCAAATCATTGGTTCCCGCCAGCAGTTTGACGGAGTCACGCGAGATCGGTTTTCCTTTCGAGTTTTATGGCAAGGAGTACACCTATTTTCATCTTTCCGGGAACGGTTACATCGTCTTTGCCGGTAGTGGAACAGATTATGGTTCATACCCCTACAAGGGACAGAGTGTGCCCTCTTCGGATCCTCCCAATCGAATGATTGCCCCGTTCTGGTCCGATAATAACTCAACCGCCTGAGGATTCACCGCCTATTATGAGACCCGTGGGGTCAAACCGAATCGCGAGTTTGTTTTACAATACAATAAAATAAATTCTAATATCGTGGGAGGAGAAGGTTACAGGCCGGTTTATCAGATTGTCTTGCGAGAGGGTAGTTCCGATATCCTTTTCAATTATGCACTGGTCTATTCCGGTGGTCCAAGTACAGGTATGGCCGGCATCGAGAATAATGACGGCTCGATCGGTCTACGCTACTCGGGCTTTGATAAGCCGGGGTTGTATACCAGCCGTTCCGTTCGTTTTTACAAGGATAACACTCCAGCGCCGGTCTATTATGATCGGGATGGTGATGGCTATACCAGTGATGTCGATTGTAATGATTACAATTCGACAATTCATCCTGGTGCTGATGAATTATGTGACGGGTTAGATAACGATTGTGACGGATTTGTCGACGAGAGGTGTATTGTCGATCTTCCATCTGCTATAGATAATGATGGTGATGGTTACGATCAAGAGCATGATTGTAATGATTTCAATGCTGCGATTCATCCGGGAGCCGCCGAAATTTGCGGTGATAAACTGGATAACGACTGTGACGGACTGATCGATGAAGGTTGTGCTGTTACTGGTGAAGGCAGCGGCGGGCCGGATGCCTTTGGCTATCGCTATATAACCAGTAATGATTCCGGGGGGCCGGCTTATAACTGGGAATATCTTTCAGATGAGTCGCAAAGGCAGCTGTTTTATGCCGACAGCGGTCTGGTCAACGCCATCCCGATGGGCTTCTTTTACGATTCCAAATCTGAGGTTACGCCCTATTTTGAGTTTTATGGTAATAAATATAATAACGTCTATATTGCCGGTAACGGTTATCTGACCTTTGTTCCTGACAGTAAATATTCAAACTTTGAGTATCAGGGCCAAGGTTTGCCGGCTCCTGACGAAGCCAATAATCTGGTTGCTCCATTGTGGGTCGGGGGACAGTCGCCGGAAGTAGCCGGTGCTCTGGTCGAGGTTATCTATGAAACCCTGGGAGTTGAACCGCAGCGCCGTTTTGTCATGCAGTTTAAACGCAATAATGCTGACGGCCAGGAGCTTGCTTATCAGGTGGTTTTCTATGAGCAGGAGAACACCATCCAGATTAACTACAAGTCAGTAGTCCCGATGGGGGCCGACTTTCAAGTGGCCGGTATCGAAAACAGTGACGGCAGTATCGGGCTTCAATATGCTGATGTTGATGCCTCGGCAAACTTTGCCGAGCGCTCAGTACTCTTTTATCTCGGAGATCCTCCGGCTGGAGATCCTAAGCAGAGCCCGCCACCCAGTCTTGCGGCCGGCGGCGCAAATCTCTTTATGCCTCTGGTTATGGCCGGAGGGTGGCAAACTTCAGTTGTTCTTTTAAATGATAGTGCCAGTGAGACCGTAACCGGCATTTTGCAGGGGCGTGATGCCATGGGCGAAGTGCTGGTCTCCTCCGAAGCTATTGTTTTGGATCCCCTGGCCCGTCAGGCGGGAACCTTGAATGATTTCTTTGGTGATTTTGACGGAGACCTTGCCTATCTGACTTTTACCGGGAATCTTGATGCGGTTGTTGGGTCTGTACATCTGCAGGTTGACGAATATGGCATGTCGGGTTCCTATCCGGCCCTCTCCCATGCGGCTGCCGGTGAGACTCTCCATCTGCCCCTGGTTATGACCAAAAACGGCTGGATTAATGCTCTCAGCCTTATCAATACTGACAGTAATAGTTGCTATGCGACGATAGAGTTTAATAATGGTACTTCGAAGAGGCTCTTTCTTGAGCCGGGTCAGCAGGTATTCTTCTATCCCCTGGCTGACCTCTCAGTACTTGCTGCAAATCGACAACAGCTCGCGTTAAAGGATACCATACCTGAGCCGACGAATGCCGTAATTAGTGGCGGTAAAGGTTTAGTCGGTGCGGCCCTCTATTTTCAAGGTGAGATGCTGAGTGCTGTGGCTCTTGCTGCCGGCGCCGGTGAAGAGGTGAAGTATCCTTATGTGTTCAATAATGCGGCCTGGTGGAGTGGTCTCGTTATCTATAATCCGCAAGCTGATCCCATTAATGCAGCTTTGAGCGCTTTTCTTTCTGATGGAGAAGCTGCAGAGTTGAATGAGGACGATATCGCTCTGGGGTATATGCAGAGTCGAACCTTAACTCCTTCCGAATTACAGCTTGATAGTGGGGGTTGGTTATTGGCCGAAGCTACTTCACCGATTACCGGAACGGAGTTTCTTGGAACGGTTGACGGTAAGCAGATGGCGTCGGTTTCGACTGGTGGGTTGCAAGGCAGCAGTGGTGTTTTCTCTTGTATACATTCAGGTGTAGAAGGGGCTTGGAGCGGGCTTGTGCTGGTTAATCCCGGGGTTGTCGAAAACCAGGTAGTGCTGGCTGCCTACGATGATAATGGGCATTCCCTGGGAGAGGCCCGCAGAACGATCCCGGCTCACGGGCAGGTGGTCAGCGAAGTTACAACTCTTTTTGAGCCGGCCAGCATAGAGCAAGCGACTTTTATCCGCTTTAGCGCCGAGAGCGAAATTGTCGGCATCTTGATTAATGGTCGTAACTTTAATAAGAGTGAGAGCAGTTACTCCTTTAACGCGTTGGAAGCTCTGCCGCCGTTGCGACTGGCGACAACCGACGCTCGCTATTAACGTTTTCTTGAGAGAAGTCTCTTTTTTAATAGTGGCGCAAAGCTTTAACCGGTTTTGTTCAAAATAAAAATATCACCATAAAAAAGCAATTTTTTATGGTGATATTTTTTTTGCTTTGTTATATTCAACATTCGTGAGCAGAGACGAGTAAAATTTCTTTGGAAGGAGCCTGTGAGCAGTTTTTTTGTAAAAGATGGGGAGTTTCGAGTTCTTCCGGTTGTTACACTGATCCTTCTGGGTTCTTTGCTGGCTTACTGGCAAGTGCACGAATTTGCCTTTGTCAATTTTGATGACTTTGAATATGTGGTTGATAATCCAGCTGTTAGAAATGGTTTGAGCTGGGTTTCTGTCAAATGGGCCTTTACAGCTTTTTATGCTGCCAACTGGCATCCTCTGGCCTGGCTCTCTCATATGCTCGATGTCTCGATTTTCGGGCTTGATGCCGGTCGTCATCATCTGGTCTCTTTAGGGTGGCATCTGCTTAATAGCGTGCTTCTCTTCTTTCTTCTGCGTCGCTGGGGGGGAGGGCTCTGGCGTTGCGCTCTGGTGACCACTCTTTTTGCCTGGCATCCTTTGCGGGTTGAGTCCGTGGCCTGGGTGGCTGAGCGTAAAGATCTTCTCTGTGCCTTTTTCTGGCTTCTAACCCTGATTTTTTATACGCTTTACAGCGCCAGGCCTGATTGGCGGCGATACCTGTTGACACTATTTAGTGCAGCTCTGGCTTTAATGGCCAAACCGATGGCAGTGACTTTGCCGTTTCTTCTTCTTCTGCTTGATTATTGGCCATTACAACGCTACTTAAAATTAGGAGTCTTGCGCCTTCTGCTCGAAAAAATCCCCTTTTTTTTGTTGGTTTTGGGTTCCGCAGCATTGACGTTTATGGCTCAACATCAAGCTGGAGCGGTAAGTTCAGCGGTCGAGCTCGGGCTGCTTCCACGCCTGACCAATGCGATAGTTGCCTATGTTGAATATGTGAAATTGTTAATGTGGCCCCGGGACCTGGCCGTTCTCTACCGCTACCGGGTCGATTATTCAATGATGCGGGTGCTGTTTTCAACCCTTTTTCTTGTTGCTTGTTCAGGCTGGGTTATCCGTGAACGTCGGCGCTATCCGGTTCTGTTGGTCGGATGGTGCTGGTTTCTCGGGACTTTGGTGCCGGTAATCGGTTTGGTGCAGGTTGGAGGTCAGGCCTGGGCTGATCGTTATACCTATTTCCCAGCCATCGGTCTATGGTTGGCATTAGTTTGGTTTGGCTACGAAGTCTGCCCCCGAGATCGGCGTCGGCTGGTTGGCGGGGGGCTCTTCGTGGTGGCTTTGTTTTTTTTGTCGCTGACCTGGTATCAGAGTCGTTATTGGCGCAACTCTGTAACCCTTTTTCAGCGCGCGGCTACAGTTGATACGGAAAACAGCGTTGCCTATAATCTTCTTGGGTTGGCTTTGGCAAAAGAGGAGCGTTGGCTTGAGTCCGATCAGGCCTTTGCCCGGGCGCTGCAGCTCAATGCGCACTTTGGCCAAGCTCTGGTTAACTGGGGAAATGCTTTGCATGAGCAGGGGCGCAACCGGGAAGCCGAGCAGATTTATCGTAAGGCAATGCAACCCGAAGTTCGGGAAATAGATGCCTTTGTCGCTTTGGCGGCCTTGCGTAAGCAAGAGCGCCGCCTGGATGATGCGGCAGATATTTTGCAAAAGGCTTTGCAATTTGCTCCTTACTCTCCCGGCGTCAACTACAATCTTGGTACGGTGCTCTTGAGCAAGGGGCTGGTTGCCGAGTCCTTGCAACCTTTGCGTCAAGCTTTGGACAAAAGACCATACCATATCAAAACCCGTGTCAATCTGGGAATAGCTTTAGCTCGTATGGGGCAGCTAGACGAAGCAGAAGAGCTCTTTTTAGCGGTTTTACAGTTTGCCCCGGAGCATCCTCAGGCGCGTTATAATTTACAGCAGCTCAAGCTTCTTAAGGAGAGAGATTCCTTAAGAGGGGGGCGTTCTCTGCTCGCTACAGTCGGGGATTTGCCTCAAAGAGGGCTGGGCCCGGCAGGAGGATCGTTGTAGTGTTTCGTGATAAAAAAGTTGTTGTGGTCATGCCGGCCTATAATGCCGAGCCGACGTTACGTCAGACCTATAATGAGGTTATGGCTCAAGGGGTTGTCGATCATGTTGTGATTGTTGATGATGGCAGCTCAGATGCTACGGCCGGGATTGCCGCCGGACTGCCTTTTTCTGAACTGGTTCGGCATCAGAGTAACCTGGGCTATGGTGCCAACCAGAAGAGTTGTTACCGGCGGGCTCTTAAGGCTGGCGCCGATATTGTCATTATGGTTCATCCCGACTACCAGTATACCCCGCTTCTGATCCCGGTTATGACGGCCATGATCGCCAGCGGGCTCTATGACTGTGTTCTGGCGTCGCGTATTCTTGGCGGACGGGCTCTTGCAGGGGGGATGCCCTGGTGGAAATATATTGCTAATCGGGGGCTGACCTTTTTGGAAAATTGTTTGCTGGGTACAAAGCTCTCCGAATTTCATACTGGTTACAGAGCTTTTTCCGCCCCTTTGCTGGAGCGTCTGCCCTTGCATCGTAACTCAGATGATTTTATCTTTGACAATCAGATTCTAGCTCAGATTCACGGTTTGGGTTATGTGATCGGTGAAGTGAGCTGTCCAACCAAATACTTTCCCGAGGCCTCATCGATAAATTTCTTACGTAGTGTAAAATATGGTTTAGGCTGTTTATGGACTGCGGTCAGGTTTCGCCTCCACCGCTGGCAACTGCTGCGATCATGGTTGTTTGAAAATGGAGCGTAACCTCTGTTTGGCTTTTGCAGGGCTTTTTCTCCTGCTCTTTTTCGGAATGGCCTGGTTCGGGGTTTCCAGCGTCGCCCGGCGTCTCGATATGACGCATATGGAGTCCAATTTCAGGGCCGCCGAGGAGGCGCGACACGGCGGTCGGAAAAAGTTTGCCGCTCAAGCTTATCGTGCGGCTGTGGTTAAATACCGGCGAGGTTTGTCACGAGGCGGTTACTATCCTGTAAAAAGCGGCGAATCTCTGACGGCGGGCAACTGTTATTGGCAGCGTCGCCAACCCCGAGCCGCACTGCAATGTTATGAAGAGGGGTTGCGTTGTGAACCTTTCTCGATAAGCCTTCTCTCCAGCCTGGGAAGCTGCGCTTACCATCTCGGAGAGTCAGAGAAGGCACTTGTAGCATTGGAAAAAAGCAGCTCTATCTATCCTCTGAAAAAGGAGATGCGCCTTCTTCTAAGAAAGCTGAGAACGGCAAAACCGGGAGAGGGTAAATGAGAAAGCGAGGATCTGTTAATAAAAAAGGGGGGGCTCCGGTTTCAGCGCTTCGCTTGCCCTCTTTTTTTGCGAAGATATCGCATTGGGGGTGGCATCTCCTGCTCTTTTTTTTCTTTCTGGCCTCCCCGTTAATATTTGTTTCCGGGTATGCTCCCGATGGCCGGCTTTTTTGTACCCTTTATGACCTGCCCAAAGTCAACTTTATCGCCGCCTATATCCTGTTAATCTGTTTTTTTTATGCTCTTTACCTGGCTTTTACGCCGGAACGCAGGCAAAAGTTTCGTTTTTTTCTGCGGCATAATAGTGGGGTTCGGGTTTCCGCTCTGCTGTTTCTGCTTATGGCCTTCTCTCTCTTTAGAGCACCGGTAAGAGAGGCCGCCCTCTATGGCTTGTTAAATTATCTGTTAATGGGTCTTTTTTTTATAGTTCTGGCCCAACTTTTTGTTCGGCAGGAGTGGCGTTGGGCTGCAATCTATGGTTTGGTCGCCGGGTTATCGGTGTTCTCATTTTTAGGGATACTTCAGTTCTTTGGTTATAAAATTCCCTTCTTAATGCCGATCAAGGGGCCCGCTTCAACCCTTGGTTACCGAAATCCGGCAGCCCATTTCATTGCCATGGTGCTTCCGTTTGCTCTTTTCGCTACCTGGCGTCACTGGCGTTGGTGGCGGGTAAAAGGTCAGGTACTCCAGAGGAATCTCTTTGTCGGCTTTTGCTTAGTGGTTCTTGGGGGTCTGGCTTTGCTCTTCATGAATTACTCGCGTGCTGCCATTATGGCGCTTGCGGTTGAGAGTCTGGTTTTGCCTTTATTGTGGCTGCGACCGCAAAGAGGGGCAACGGAGGGCGCCCGGCGGCATTGGGGTCGAGCTTTTATGGTTGGCACGTTAGTGCTGCTTATGATCGCTTCGTTGGCCATGGTCTTTCCCCAGAGCCGAAAGCGGGTCGTAAGAAGTTGGACCAGGTTTCAGAAAAGTCCGGCCCAGTTGCTGGAGGCTCGTTACTATCACTGGGGCAATACGCTGATGATGATCAAGAAGAACCCGGTTTTAGGTGTCGGGCTCGGCAACTGGCGTTTCAGCTACCCCCTCTACTATAAAAGTTTTGCCAAAGACCCTACGTTTCATTACCGTATGCAGGTGCGCAAAAGTCATAACGACTATTTGCAACTGGCGGCGGAATGTGGTATCCCGGCATTGCTCCTCTTCTTGCTGCTCTGGGGTCGGCAGTTCTATCTTTTGCGTTATTTTACGGCTGGGAGTGATGGTGAAGAGGATTGGCGTTTGCCGCTTTTAGCATCACTTCTGGCTTTTTCGGTGATCATGTTTTTTTCATTTCCCATGCAGATGGCTTACAGTCGTATGTTCTGTTTCTTTCTGCTGGCTTTAGGGGAGGCGCGGGCATGGCCGGTATTATCGAGCTGATGGTTGAACGAGGTCTGCTCTCCACGGTCGACCTCAAAAAAATCAAACCAAGTGGCCGCGAACGGGAGGCTCTGCATCGTCTGGCGATCCGGACCGGGCTTGTATCTGAGGAGGACTTTCTTGCTCTGGTTGCCGAGGAGCTGAAACTGGGCCAGATCAGTGAATTGCCGACCGACTATGATCATGCCGCATTTACTGATATTTCCCCGCTTTTTTTAGAAGAGCACCGCTGCTTTCCTTTAGGGGGGGCTGAAGCTCTGGCCGTAGTCGTCAATGATCCTTATGACCATCTCGTTACTGAGACCTTCAGGCGGCTTTTTCCCGGGCGTCGAATTGAACTGCTTCTGGCCCGGGAAGAGAAAATTACAAGCTGGATCCGGGAGCATTTTTTGGCAGTCGCTACCGGTGCCGATGACGCTGCCGGTTCCGAGGTTGATGCGCTGGCCGGCGTTGCCGGCGTCGAACTTGGTGATGATGCTGATCACTTGCGTGATCTTGCTTCAGAAGCTCCGATTATCAAACTTGTCAACCAGTTTCTTACCAAAGCCGTCGAAGAGGGGGCCAGTGATATTCACATTGAACCCCAGGCCGAGAATCTCCAGGTTCGCTTTCGCGTTGATGGGGTTTTGCGCGAACATGCAACCCCGCCCAAGAATATTCAGTCATCGGTTATCTCCCGAGTCAAGATTATGGCGCGCATGGATATCGCCGAACGGCGCCTGCCCCAGGACGGTCGGATACGGATCAAGATCTCCGGTAAAGATATCGATTTGCGGGTCTCCTGCCTGCCGACCGTCTACGGTGAAAGTGTGGTCATGCGTATTCTTGATCGCAACAGTATCTCTTTCAGTCTCGGAACCCTTGGCTTTCCGGAAGTCGAACGCCGTCGTTTTGAGGAGATGATTCATCTCCCCTATGGTATTATTCTGGTCACCGGCCCGACCGGCAGCGGTAAGACGACGACTCTCTACGCAGCTCTTAATACAATTAACGCGATTGACAAAAAAATTATTACAATCGAAGATCCGGTTGAGTATGAACTCAACGGGATCAACCAGGTTCAGGTCAACAGTAAGGCAGGCTTAGGTTTTTCAAATGGTTTACGCTCGATTGTGCGCCAGGATCCGGACGTAATTCTGATTGGTGAGATTCGTGATCGCGAGACCGCCGATATCGCCATTCAGTCAGCCTTGACCGGGCATCTGGTTTTCTCCACCCTGCATACCAACGATTCGGCTGGAGCCGTGACCCGGATGGTTGAGATCGGGGTCGAGGGCTATCTGCTCTCATCTTCACTGGTCGGGATTATGGCCCAGCGACTGGTACGGGTTCTTTGCCCTGTATGTAAAGAAGCTTTTATTCCCGAGCCTGCTTTGGTAGAGCGTTTGCAGCTTCCCTTTGAGGCGACAAAAGAGGAGCCGATTTATCGGCCAAAAGGCTGTAAAGAGTGCGCATTCAGTGGTTTTCGCGGACGCGTCGGCATCTTCGAGCTGTTGCCGGTAACTGACGCGGTTCGTAGTCTTATACTGGAGAGTCAAAGCTCTCTGCTCTTGCGCGAACATGCCGTTAACAACGGTATGACCCTTCTCCGTGAAGATGGTTGGGCCAAAGTTCGGGCCGGGATTACCTCGCTCGAAGAGGTGGTTCGTGTGAGCGGAGCTTAAGGTATGCGGAAATTCAGCTATAAAGCGACCAATGCCGGGGGCGATATCAGCTCCGGCAGCTTGCCGGCCCTTGATGAACGCCAGGCTGCAGCTCTGCTGCAGCGCCAGGGATTGATCCCATTGCAGATTGCCTTAATGGATGGGGACACAGTAAAGAATGCCGTCTCGCCGGTTGCGAAAGGGGCTTCTTATAAGCCGAAGCGTAAATCTTTATTTGCTTCCACGGGGCAGCTTTCCTTTTTCCCTGGGTGGCTTGATAAAATGCCTTGGCGCCGGCCCGGGGTCAAGGAGCTGGCCGGTTTCGCCGAAGATCTGGGACTTTTGCTTAAAGCCGGCGTACCTCTGAATCGAGCCCTGGTAATTCTCGTGGAATTGATTGAGAAGCCGCTTTTCAGCCGGGTTATGGAAAACCTTAGGGAACAGGTTAAAGAGGGCAGTACCTTTTGGGAGGCTCTGCGCAGCCATCCTCAGATATTCCCTCCGGTTTTTGTCGGAATGGTGCGAGCCGGTGAGAGTGGCGGGATTATCGATACGGTTTTAGGCCGCCTGGCCCTCTACCTCAACGGTATCAGGGAGTTGAAAGAGTTTCTGGTCGGGGCCATGATCTACCCTTTAGTGTTGACCATGACTACCGGGGCTTCGATTATTCTGCTGCTGGCTTTTGTCCTGCCCAAGTTTGCCGCCATTTTTTCTGATATGGGGGTGGCTCTGCCTACAGCCACCAGGGTGATGCTTAATTGTGGTGATTTTATGCGGGCTTGGTGGTGGGCTTTGGGGTTGGGACTTGGCGGCCTGATCTTTGCCTGGCGCCGTCTTTATCGCCATCCCCAGGGCCGTTTGCTGGTCGATCGTCTGGTCTTGCGTCTGCCGGGACTTGGCGGAATTCTTGTCAAGATGGATCTGGCCCGTTTTTTTCGGACCCTGGGGGCCATGTTGTCCAGCGGCGTGCCGATTCTTGAAGCCCTGCAGGTGGTCAGTGGGGTCATCAGTAATCGGATTCTTGAGCAGAAGGTTGCTCATCTGCAGGAAGAGCTGCGTCAAGGTGCGGTGATGTCGCAGGTTCTGGCCCAGGACCCGCTTTTTCCGTCTTTGGCGGTCCATATGATCGGTGTTGGTGAGGAGACCGGCCATCTCGACGAGATGCTCGATAAGTTGGCCGAGATGTATGACCGTGAGTTGAAGGTGACGATCAAAGCATTGACCTCTCTTTTCGAACCCCTGGTGATTCTCTTTATGGGTTTGGTGATCGGGGCTATCGTGGTCTCCATGCTGATGGCGATTTTCAGTGTCAACGAACTGGGAGGTTAGGAGCTCTTATGAATAGTTTTGGCTCCCGCAGAGACGCAGAGGCGCTGAGTGGAGATGAAAACGAAATTGGAACCATTGTCATTGAGTCATCTATTGTGGTGCTTAGGGAACTTGGCCCGGGACTTCTTGAAACGGTTTACGAAGTGGTTCTTTGTCGGGAGTTGCAGGATAGAGGGCTAAAGGTTGAGCGTCAAGTTTCTGTGCCAATTCATTACAAAGGGATTAGGTTTGCCGAGGGTTTCAAGGCAGATATTATTGTCAATGATAAGGTTGTTTTGGAGTTGAAATCGGTTGCGCTGGTGACTGCGGCGCATAAAAAACAGGTGCAAACATATTTGCGCTTAACGGGATGCAAGCTCGGATATTTACTTAATTTCGGTGAGGCTCTGATGAAGCACGGGATTACCCGCTGTGTTAATGGGTTGGATGAGTGAAGCTTTTTGCACAGCGTCTCAGCGCCTCTGCGGGGGAAGAAATTAAATTTTTAAGTTAAAGAAAATGTTGAGGGAGATACAGTAATGTGTAAACGGATTGCTAAATGCAGGAGAGATTCAAACAATCGGGGTTTTACTCTGATTGAGTTGTTGATTGTTATGGTTATTATCGGCCTGCTCGCCTCTTTAGTGGCGCCGACCATGTTCAAAAAGGTTGGCGGGGCCAAACGCAAGACCGCTAGAGCCCAGATTGAACTGCTGGGAACGGCGCTTGATTCCTATAGGCTCGATAATGATATGTATCCCACTAGCGAACAAGGTATGCAGGCCTTAAGAGTGAAACCTGAAGGAGCGAACAACTGGGATGGCCCCTATCTGCCCAAAGAGGTTCCCAATGACCCCTGGGGTAACCAGTACGTCTACAAAAGTCCGGGTGACCACGGTGATTACGACCTCTCATCCTACGGCGTTGACGGTCAGTCCGGAGGGGATGGGGATAATGCCGATATAAACAGCTGGGAAAATTAACGGTTTTCTATGAAAAAGGTTTCATCTGATTCAGCTTTTACTCTGGTTGAACTGATTGTTGTGGTTGCCATTATGACCATGGGGATGAGTCTTTTTCTTGGTATCAATTATCGCCAGCGCGAGGCTTTTCGTTGGCGGGGCAATCTTCGTGAGCTCCACGTTTTTCTTAAAGTGGCACGCAGTTATGCGGTCCTTGAGCGGCGTACCAATGAATGTCGATACAATCTTGAGCAGCGAAGTTTTGATGAAAGCCTGCGCGGTCGGCGGGTGGAGCTTGCAGCCGGGGTCGAGTTTGTCCTCTCGGATGAGCAGCAGGCCCTGATTGAGGCTCTTGAAAATGATGGAGCGGCGGCTGAGGTTGAGACCGAAGCCTCCAGTCCTGAGGTTGTTATGGTAACTTTTTATGCTGATGGCGGTGCCTCCGGAGGTCATCTGGAAGTTCGCGGCGGTCGCAAGGGGGCTCTTCTTGAGGTTGATCCTTTAACCGGCGAGGTTAAAGTAGAGGAGATGGTCTCAGATGATGCCGAGATGTGATGAGCGCGGTTTTACCCTGCTCGAAATGATGGTTGCGGTGCTGATTGTCGGCCTCACCGTAACTACCTTTTTTCAGCTCTTTGGCGCCAGTCTGCGACTTGAACAGCGGGCTCGTGGTTTTGATGAAATAATCGTGCTCGGTCGTCAGACCTTTGCTCTTTTATTGGCTCGTGATTTGCGCAGTGATGAATTTCCCTGGTCGGGTGAGATCGAAAATTTTACCTGGAGTTTACGTCTTGAGCCGGTCGATGTGCAACCTGAAGTGGATGGGGCCGCAAAGGATGAAACCTTAAGTCTGCGCTGGACCAGCGAGCTCTATCGGCTGGTCTTTGCTCTGCAGGATATCCGGCGCCCCGGCCGCCATCTGAACCTGGTCGCCTACCAACAGGTAAAACCCGGATTTTTTACCGATGAGTTTAAAGAAGAGCACCTCTAAAAGGGGCTTTACCCTGATCGAGATGGTTATTGCAATGACCATTCTGGCTCTGGTGGTTATGGTGCTCTATCTGGCTTTTTCAAGTGCCGGGCGGATCTGGACCCGGCAGCAGATCAAGGGGGGGCGCGGTGAACATGAAGCGGCCCTGGCTCGCCTTTTGAGTGACGACCTGCAAAATCTGGTGCCCTATAGTTTCAGCTGGGAAAAAGGTGAGGGTTTTTTCTTTGCTTTGGGTCCCAGTGCTCTGTTTTATGCCACAACCAGTGGCTATGGCGCCAGGCAGCGCTCGGTTGAGGGGCTCTACTTTGCCTGTTGTTACCTTAAAGAGAGCGAGGATGAAGAGGGTTTTGCTCTCTATATAGCCAAAGAGATGGGCCCCAAAACCTTTCTTATTGAAGCTTTGTGGGATTTTATTCAGGGGCCGGAAAAAAGTCTGGTCGCCAATGAGACCTTAAGTGAAGCGTCGCTCATTGTTCTTGACGGCCTGACCAACGCCTCTTTTGCCGTAGTCAGTGACCCGGAAAAATTGAATCTGCCCGAAGGTGAGGTCGAAGAGGGAGCTCTTATCGAGAGTGATATGATCCGTAATTGGAGTTCCAAAACACTGCCCGCAAATATTCTTTTTCGTTATGAAAATTCGGATGCCGGCAAGCGTAATCTGTTGCTGGCCCTGGAACCGCCGCCTCAATTGCCGGCTAAAAAAGATGAAAAGAAATAGAAAGGGTTTTGCCCTGCTGGCCGTCTTCTGGATCGCTTTGCTGCTCGGCATTCTCGCTCTAAACTATGCGACGACGGCCCGGCTCAATGCTGAGGCGGCTCGTAATCGCCGGCTCGGGGCGGAGCATGACTACCTCTTGCGTTCAGCTGTGGCCAAAGGCTATCATGAGTACTTGAAATATCGGGCCAATCGCTCCCTGCTGGCTAAAAAAGAGGAGGTTGAAGAGCTCAGCGGTCAGACTTTGGAGCTCTGGTATCCTCGCTATGAGCCTTGGGAATGTGATATTGAAGGGATTAAGGTTGGAGTGAAAATTGTAGGAGAGGCCGGTAAATTCAAACTTAACGGGCTAAAGGTCGAACGTTGGCGCAGGATTGTCGAGACTTGTGGGGTGGTAGATGAAGAGGCTAGGGACGGTATCGTCGACTCTATTCTTGACTGGGTTGATGGCGACAGCCTGCACCGGCTGAATGGGGCGGAGAGTGACTATTATGAAGAGCAGGGGCTGGATTATGGTTGCAAGAACCGGGAGATTGATGTAGTAAATGAGCTCTTGCTGATCAAAGGAGTCACTTATGCACTATATGCCGGTAGCGACGGTCATCCCGGTCTGATCGACCTGCTTTCGCCTTACGGGCGTGATGACAGAGTTGATATTAACAGTTGTGCTCCGGCAGCTTTTGCCCTGGTCGAAGATCTGCCTCAGGATGTTATCAATGAAATTGTTGCCTACCGGTCGGCAACCCCGATAACTAAACTGGCGGAATTGAGTGAATTGGTGCCGCCCGATTATTTTAGTTTGCTGAATCAATATTTTACAGTTGCCGATTCACAATATGTCTCTATAAGCGCGGCCGAATCGGGCCGTGACGGCGAGGCCGGCAACTGGTATCGGCAAGTTTTCGCGGTAAATGATAAAAGATAGTTTTTTAGAAATATTCAGGTGCCGTCTTCGAATTGTCTCGATGCGGGGACATACCTCCAGGCCGGGCTTTAGCCCGTGACGGGCTGAGCTGTGTCCCCAGTCGGAGTGGGCGAAGCGAAGTTCGCCGCCACCCGCTGTAACTTAACTTTGAACTTTGAACTTTAAACTTTAAACTGTGAACTGTGAACTGTCAACCCCATGAACCTACCCTGGCTGCCTGAGACTAAACTTTTGTTGATTGAGGAGGGGCGTCTGCTCTTTCTCAGGTTGCGGCGGAGTTTTGGTGGTCGTGCTCGAGTGGTGGAGCAAAAGGAGTACGCTCTGCCCCGGCCCGAAGATTTCGGAGTTGCGGTCGCGGCCATGAAGAGTGATTGCTTGCCGCGCCTTGATGACCTCCTGTTGTTGGGCCTGCCCCTTGAAATTTTTACGATTGTGCACTTTACTCTGCCCCTGGCCGCAGCCGAGAACCTTGATGATGCGGTTGGCTATGAGTTGATGCGCCATGTCCCGCATGATCTTGAAGGGCTCTACTGGTGTTACCGTTGCAATGAAGAGGAGGGGCGGTTGGCGGTCAGCGTCACCCTGGCGGCACGCTCTCGGGTGCAAAGTTACCTGGCGGCTTTTACAGCTTTAGGCCTCAACCTTTCGGCGGTGTTTCCGGCTCTTTTTCTCCTGGCCTGGATGGTTCAAGAGCCCGGCCTCTTTCTTGGTGGTGGATCCGGGCACAACGAAATGGTGCTTTTTGACGGCCAGGCCGTAAATTTCCAGGCTTTTGAGAGTGTCGAAGGCGATACTGCCGGGACCGGTTTTCTGTTGCACAATCTGCCTCTGGCCGAGAATCGCGGCCAGGCTTTAGAGAAAGCTTTTTTATGGTCGCCTGCGGCGGGCATGGCCGAGAGTCTGGCCCGGTTGCGACCGGGGCTGGCGGTTTCGGAAATTAATAACTTGCCGGAGAACTTGAGCCTGGACTGGTCCGGTTTTCCCTATAGTATAGATCTTATCTCACCCCAGGTTCTGCGACGGCGGCGGCTCTGGTTTAAGTTTGAGGTTGCAGCCGTACTTTTTCTGCTGGTGGCTCTGATCGGCCAACCCCTGGCGGTCCTGGCCGGTAAGCGTCGCCATCTGCAGAAACTTGAAAAAAGGTTGGCGGTTGTTCGTTTGGAGGCTGATAAACTCAGCGGTATTCGGAAGCAGAATCAGGCGACCATCAGCCATTTCGAGACGCTCTCCGGGCTGGTTCGGGAGCAGTCGGTGACGATCGACCTTTTAAAAGAGCTCACCGAGGTGATTCCTCAGGATACCTGGCTCAGATCCCTGGCAATTCGCGCCCGAAAAATCCATCTTCAGGGAACCTCGGCCTCGGCTACGACCGTGGTCAAGTCCCTTGAAGACTCCCCCCTTTTTAAAGGGGTTCACTTCGACTCTCCCGTGGTCAAAAAAGGGAGCAGTGAAACCTTCAAAATTGTCGTGGAGTTGGAATAGTGCCATGAAGAGCTTGGAATTTTTCTCAGATATATTCAGGCGGAGGGAATTTTTACTGGCCTTGGCGGGAATCTTGCTGGTATTGGTCATCGGCCGCTCCGGCCTCGGATTTTACCAGGATAAAAATCGGGCTTTAGATGATGAAATCGCCCTTAAACAACTCCAGTATGAAAAGTTCAGTCGCCTGGTCGCCCGGCAGCAGGAGTTTGTTGCTCTCGATCAGGCTTTAAAGAAGTTTGACCAGGAGGTTAAGGCCCGTCACCTGGTTCAGGGAGAGACTCCAACCTTGACCGAGGTTCAATTCCAGAACCTGCTGCAGACCCTGGCGCGTGAAAGTGCGGTCGATGTGCGAACGACAAAAGTTCTGCCCGAGATAAAAAAAGATGGAATTACGATGTTGCGCCTGCGTTTGAGTTGTCGGGCCGAGATCGGGGCGGTAAAGGATTTTTTGATCAAGATTAATAATAGCGATAAATTTATCTTTCTTCAGGAACTTGAGGTCAAAACCATAAGCCGCCGGGAGAAACGCTACTACTACCTGAATGCTGTTGTGACCGCCCTCACTGTATAGCGCTTGATGGTTTCGCAAAAAGTCAAAAATCTGACGAATCCGTCATCGAAGTAAAGGAAAACAGATGATTAAATGGGCTCCATCCCGGGCCGGGCTCTCTCTTCTTTTTTTATTTTTAGGGCTTGTGGTGCTGGTTTTCGACCGGTATACCTACAAGCGTTATTCCGGGGCTGAGATCGCTTATTCTAACAAAGCCACCCCGGCTGTTGCCGGCACGGCAGTCCAGGCGACGATAAAAGAGTTAAGTTCAAAACTTTTAAAGCCTGATGTCGGAGCCGGGCGTTATGCGGTGACGGCTGACAAAAACCTTTTTGCCGCCAATCGTAAGGCCTGGCAGGCTCCGACTCCAGCTCCGGCAGATACCGGAAAAAAAGATGAAGCAGTTGCTCCTGAAGTTTCTCCAAAGAGGCGGGATGTCGTTCTCTATGGAACCTATCTGGCCGGCTCGGTCAAAAAAGCGATGCTTCATTTCAAGCGTTTTCGTCAAGGGCGGATGCTGGTGGCCGAAGGGGAGCAGGCTAAAGATGAGGCGGCCGGCGATTCCGGTCGCCGCAAGACACCGGTCTATACGGTTCTTAAGGTTGAAGCAAAAAAAGTTACGTTGAAAGATGAG